>CAMDSU010000173.1 GCA_945907335.1 Bordetella parapertussis
ATTTCTTGAACCAATGCTCTATGGAGCCCCGGGCTTGGAACATCGTCTTGTGAGCGTGATCATCTCGCGAAGATGAACCCAACACCTGACTGACCTCGCCCACCTGAACCTTTTGTTCAGGATGACAGCCCGGCAGAACCTTGCAGACACCTTCTTTATGTTTTTCCTACTCACCTCCCCTCTTCTGTCATGAGTCTTCGTATCGCCATCGTCGGAGCAGGCGCCATTGGCGGCTATCTCGGCGTCAAACTTTCTCTCGCGGGTCATGTTGTGACATTCATCGCCAGGGGCCCCAACCTGCAAGCCATTCAACAGCATGGCATGAAGTTATTACAGGAAGACGGTAAAGAATTACACGCCACTAATGTCAAGGCGTCCGACATTGCAGGTGCCGCTCAGTACGACTATGTCATGGTGACGCTCAAATCACACCAAGTGGCACCCGTGGCAGCGGATATCGCTGCACTCTGCCATGCCAACAGTTGCATCATCACCATGCAAAACGGTTTGCCTTGGTGGTACTTTCATGAATTGCCCGGCGAATTCAAGGGCCGACAACTCAGCAGCTTGGATCCGCAAGGCCAACTTTGGCAATTACTCAAACCTGAGCGCGTGATTGGCGCTGCGGTCTATCCCGCGGCAGAGTTGATCGCGCCTGGGGTGGTGCGACTGATAGAAGGCAACCGATTCACCTTGGGTGAACCCAGCGGCGAAAAATCCGAACGCGTCACGCAACTGGCACAAGCCATGATTGGCGCGGGTTTTAAAACACCGGTGTCTAACGACATTCGTTCCGAACTCTGGGTCAAGTTGTGGGGCAACTTGAGCTTTAACCCGGTCTCAGCACTGACGCAAGCCACCTTAGAAGACATCGCCGGGTTTGCACCATCGCGTGAAGTCGTGGCCATGATGATGCAGGAAGCGCAGTCAGTGGCCGAGCGCACCGGCATCCAATTCAAAATCAGCATCGACAAACGCATTGCAGGTGCACAAGCCGTAGGCGCACACAAAACTTCCATGCTGCAAGACATCGAACAAGGCAAAGCCTTAGAACTGGATGCCTTGCTTGGAAGTGTTATCGAATTGGGACAAATCGTGGGGGTAGCAACTCCCACATTGCACACCGTACACAACCTGTGTTTGCTGTTGCAGCAATCTGTGCTGCGCAGTGGTCACGGGCTCTCATTGATGACAAAGGAATGACATGACAACCTTAACGGATTGGATGAAAGGTGGCCAAGACGCCGCCACATGTTTGAGCGCACCCGGGGCTGCGCCGCTTACCTATGCGGCATTGCGCCAACTGGCCAATGAGGTACAGCATTCGCTGAATGCGGTGGGCATCGGAAGAAATGACAGAGTGGCTTTGGTGTTACCGAATAGCGCTGAGATGGCAGCTTCGTTTGTCACGGTGGCCGCATGTTGCACATCCGCCCCCTTGAACCCTTCATACCGCGCCGATGAATTCGAGTTTTACCTGAATGATTTGAATGCCAAAGCCTTGGTGGTGGAAGCAGGCTCTGGCTCAGCTTCCATTGAAGTGGCCCGCAAATTGGGGGTGTCTATTTTGGTTTTGCACCCAACGCCGGCCAAGGGCGCGGGCTCTTTCACGCTCGACACCTCATCGCGCATTAGCGCTACTGCTGCGCAGCCAGGGCCGGCGCAAGCTGACGATGTGGCATTGGTACTGCACACCTCTGGAACAACCTCGCGTCCAAAAATCGTGCCATTGACCCAACGCAATGTCTTTGCATCTGCACAACATATCGCCCACAGCACTCGCTTTACTGCACAGGATCGCGGCTTGAATGTCATGCCACTGTTCCATATCCACGGGCTGATCGCAGGCATTCTCGCCCCGCTGTCACAAGGTGGAGAAGTGCATTGCACATCGGGCTTTAATGCGCTGAAATTTTTCGCACAAATGGACGAAGTCAAACCGACTTGGTACACCGCCGTACCCACCATGCACCAAGCCATTTTGTCCAGAGCCACCAACAACAAAGAAGTGATTGCGCGTGTTCCTTTGCGATTCATCCGCTCTTCCTCGTCTTCTTTGCCTCCTCAAGTGTTGGCAGAGTTAGAAGCAACCTTCCACGCACCCGTGATTGAGGCCTATGGCATGACTGAGGCAGCGCACCAAATGGCATGTAACCCATTGCCTCCCGCGCAGCGCAAGCCTGGCACTGTAGGCATTGCCGCAGGACCCGAAGTCGCCATCATGGACATGGACGGTCATTTACTCAAAGCCGGTGACACGGGTGAAATCGTGATTCGCGGCCCCAATGTCACACCCGGCTATGAGAACAACGACAAAGCCAATGCTGAAGCTTTCACCCACGGTTGGTTTCGCACAGGTGACCAAGGCATGATGGACAGCGAGGGCTACATCAGCATCACGGGGCGTCTAAAAGAAATCATCAACCGCGGTGGTGAAAAAATCAGCCCGCGTGAAATTGATGAAATCTTGATGGACCATCCCGCTGTCGGACAGGTGGTGTGCTTTGGTATCCCACACGATAAATTAGGTGAAGAAGTTGGCGCTGCAGTGGTGCTGCGTGAAGGCATGGTTGCCACTGAAAAAGAGTTGCGCGAATACGTGGCGACGCGTGTAGCTGACTTCAAAGTGCCACGCAAAATTTTATTGCTGGAAGAAATTCCCAAAGGCGCAACAGGCAAACTCCAACGCATTGGTATGGCACAAAAATTGGGTCTTGCCTAAGCCATGAACGAATGGCCATTGCTGTTGCTGGCACTGGCCGTACTTGGTTCGTTCGCAGGATTTTTAGCTGGCCTACTCGGCGTAGGCGGTGCTTTGGTCATGATTCCTTTTTTAACCTACCTGCTGCACCACCTGGACATGGGTACCGACATGGCGGTCAAGATGGCAATCGCCACAGGTATGTCCACCATTGTTGTCACGTCTGTGGCCAGCACCCGAGCGCATCACAAGGCGGGTTCGGTCCGGTGGGATTTGTTCAAAGGGTTGACGCCTGGATTGGTGTTGGGCAGCATCGTCTCCAGCCTTTGGTTGTTCTCGATCATCAAAGGAACCGTGCTTGCCTTGCTGTTTGGGGGCTTCACCGCATTTTCAGCGACTCAAATGTTGCTGGATAAAAAACCCAAACCCAGCCGCCAAATGCCTGGTGTGTTTGGACAATCTGCGGTCGGTAGTGTGATTGGTCTGGTGTCAGGCTTGGTCGGTGCAGGTGGTGCTTTTATCAGTGTGCCATTCATGACTTGGTGTAACGTGCCTTTGCGTCAAGCAGTGGGCACAAGCGCTGCGTTGGGTTTTCCCATTGCTTTGGTCAACGCCTTGGGTTATGTGGCCAGTGGTTGGTCTGTCCAAGATACGCCGCCCCATAGTTTTGGTTTTGTCTGGTTGCCAGGTTTTTTCACTATTTGTGTGTGCACGGTATTTACCGCACCTATGGGCGCCCGACTTGCACAGCGCCTGCCAGTGGTCAAACTCAAACGCGGCTTTGCGTTATTGCTTTATGCGCTGGCAAGCACCATGTTTTATCGCGGTTTGTCGGCGTCTTGATGACATTGAGGTTGGTTACTGACCCCAATTAACGCAATACCAACACCGGAGTCTTTGCGTGCGTCAACACCGCCAGCGTTTCACTGCCCAACAACATCCGCTTCAAACCTTTACGTCCGTGTGAAGCCATGATGATCACGTCGGCTTTGTAACTTTGCGCTTTGTCCATCAAACCTTGGGCAATATCGTCAGATTTGACCACTGCGGTTTGTGCA
>CAMDSU010000174.1 GCA_945907335.1 Bordetella parapertussis
CCGTTCGATTATGAAAATCAGGCATGGTTGTATGTGCCTCGCGGCATGGTGTCACCCAAAGACCCGCAGCACAGCGAACAAGTGGCCTCGCTCAGTTGGCAAGTAGCTTGTACTTTGGGCGGGCGTACATTGGTGCTGACCACCACCACACGCGCATTGCGCGCCATTGGCGATCAACTGATGGAGGCGGCCCAAGAAAATGGGGAGTTAGACATATTGGTGCAAGGCCAGCACCCCAAGCGCGAATTGATGCAGCGTTTTCGTCAAGCGATTGAGCCCGGCGCCAAAGGCACGGTGCTGGTGGCCACTGCCAGTTTTTGGGAAGGCTTTGATGTGCCGGGAGATGCACTACAGGCCGTCATCATCGACAAATTGCCTTTTCCCCCGCCAAACGATCCCTTGGTCGAGGCACGTAGCCAGCGCCTGGAGTCACAAGGAAGAAGTTCGTTCAACGATTATTTTTTGCCTGAGGCTGGTGTATCGCTCAAGCAAGGAGCGGGGCGTTTGATACGCCGCGAAACCGACCGAGGCGCCTTGGTGATTTGCGACAACCGCTTGGTCAACACACCGTATGGCCGGCGCTTACTGGCGGTGTTGCCGCCGATGAAACGTGTGGATCAGTTTCCTGCTTTGCTCGAGGCCTTAGCCGGCATCACCAAAACTTGAACCAGCTTTTCTTCGGGTCTTGTGCTTTAGCAGGTTGCGGGAAATACCGGCTTTCCGGGAAAGAAGCTTTGAGCACTCGCTGCGTGTCGTCGCTCAATTGGGTCAGCCCCAGCGCTTGGTAAGCGTCAATCAGGATGATCAGTGCTGTTTCAGCAGCCTCGCTGTTGGGGTAATCGTTCAAGGTGGCTTGGGCGCGGTTGACTGCCGCCACATACGCCCCTTTGTTGTAGTAATGCCTGGCCACTTTGAGTTCAGATTTGGCCAGCAGGTTGACAATGTGTCGCATCCGCAAAGTAGCGTCCGCTGAATATTTTGAATCCGGAAAACGCGAGACGAGCTCTTTGTAAGCTTCAAACGAATCGCGGGCAGCCATTTGGTCACGCTCGGCCAAGTCTTGTTTGAACCATTTGGACATCAGACCGAGGTCGTCGTTGAAATTGATGGTGCCTTTGAGGTAAAGCGCGTAATCAAATGCCGGGTTGGCAGGATTGAGCTTCATAAACCGGTCGAGCGTCATGAGCGCAGCCACACGGTCACCGTTTTTGTATTGGGCGTAGGCTTTGTCCAACTGTGCCTGTTGAGCCAATGGCGTACCTGCTGCGCGGCCTTCAAGTTTGTCGAGCAAGACAATGGCTTTGTCGTAAATATTGCCCTTCATGATGTCCTTGGCCTCGGCATATATTTCCTCAGGGGACATCTTGGCGGTTGCGTCTTTCTCGTCCGTAGCGCATGCGCCCAAGAGCAAAACCACCGACACCATTGATAATGAAAGAAATCTCTGCACATTAACCCTTCGAACTTTGAACTGACGCGATTATCAACGATGCATCCTACTGAGCCAGCCCCATCACCCTTGTTTGCCGCCGAAGACCAGGTGATTGAAGAGTTGGACACCGAGATTGAAGAGCGACGACTGGAAATCCCCCCCCACTTGCACCGACAGCGTTTAGACCGTGCGCTGGTTCAGTTGATGCCAGAATTTTCCCGTAACCACCTCAAGCATTTGATTGAAGACGGTTTTGTGCGCAGCGAGGCGCAGGCCCTCGCTATTGGCAAAGTGGCGTATTTGGTGAAAGCCGCTGAAATCATCACGGTTCGATTACAGCCGACAGAAATGTCGCAAGCTTATGTGGCGCAGGCCATGCCGATTCATGTGGTCTATGAAGACGCGTATCTGCGCATCATCGATAAACCGGCAGGCCTGGTGGTCCATCCAGCGCCGGGCAACTGGAGTGGAACCCTGCTCAACGGATTGCTTGCGTTAGACCCCGGGGCGGCACAGGTGCCGCGTGCTGGCATTGTTCACCGTTTGGACAAGGACACCAGTGGTTTGATGGTGGTGGCGCGCACCCGGGCTTGCATGGACGCCTTGGTGGCCATGATCGCGGCGCGAGACGTGCAACGAGAGTATCTGGCCATGAGCCAACGACCGTGGCGCGGCGAATTACACCGTGAGGTCGAGTTGCCTATCGGGCGCGATCCTCGTCAGCGTTTGCGCATGGCGGTGATCGATTTGGAGCGGCAGTCTGGCAAACACGCCCATACCTCTTTGCAATGCTTGGACAGCAACGACCAAGGCTGCTTGGTGCATTGCACCTTACACACTGGTCGAACCCACCAAATTCGGGTGCATATGGCGGCCATAGGATTGCCGTTGCTGGCTGATGGTTTGTATGGTGGCGCTGGTTTTTTGCCCCTAGACAGACAAGCCTTGCATGCATTCAGGCTGGGCTTTACTCACCCATTTAGCCAAAAGGAATTGCAATTCAATTCACCCTTGCCGCTGGATATTCTTCAGGCGCTTGGCAGCATGGGCCTGCACAACCCCCTCGGCTAGAATGGTGCATTAATTTCCCCCGGATACTTGATGATGAATACCCTGGATGCCAAGCGTGTCCTTGAGACGGCTTTGTTGTGCGCCTCCCAACCTTTGCAGGTGCGGGAATTGCGTCAACTTTTCCATGACGAGCTCGGCGCAGACACCCTCAAAACACTGCTTGAATCGCTGCAACTGGACTGGCAGCAACGCGGCTTAGAGTTGGTGAATGTGGCCAGTGGTTGGCGTATGCAAAGTCGCCCCGACATGCGCGATTTTCTTGACCGTTTACACCCAGAAAAACCGCCCAAATATTCCCGCGCCGCCATGGAGACCTTGGCCATCATTGCCTACCGCCAGCCCGTCACCCGTGGTGACATGGAAGACATTCGTGGCGTGACGGTCAATTCCTTGGTCATCAAGCAACTCGAAGACCGGGGTTGGGTGGAAGTCATCGGGCATCGTGAAACCGTTGGACGACCTATGCTTTACGCCACCACCCGCCAGTTTTTAGACGACTTGGGCATTTCTTCGCTGGACCAACTTCCCCCCTTGGAAACACAGGGCGCCACCGAAGGCTTTTTTGAGCAACTCGCACATCCTCCTGTAGACACTGATCCTTCTCAAATGGCCATGCCGCTTGATGTTGACAGCAGCGAATTTGTGGCGCAAGAGACCTTGCCTGACATTGCCCCACCTGCGGCGGGCTCTACCCAGTGACTAAACCCGGCATTCAGTTTGACGAAATCGTCTCCGGCGCCTACGACACCCAAGCCTCGATCGATCCATTAGCCGTTGCACCCAAGCGTGTGCTCAGCGCGCAACCGGAAACCCCGAAGTTGCATAAAGTGCTGGCGCAATCCGGTATGGGTTCGCGCTTGGACATGGAGCAACTCATTGCAGACGGCAAAGTGCTGGTCAATGACCAACCCGCGCATGTGGGCCAACGCATTCAGTACGGCGACCGAATCAAAGTCAACGGAAAACCATTGTTTGTTCGCATCGAGCCGCCGCCACCGCGGGTGATTGCCTATCACAAGCCCGCTGGTGAAATCGTCAGCCGTGACGACCCGCAAAGCCGACCCACCGTGTTTCGCAAACTGCCGCGCTTGCAGACCGGTAAATGGCAGTCTGTCGGGCGGCTTGACTTGAACACCGAAGGCTTGTTGCTTTTCACCAATTCAGGCGAACTCGCCAACAAACTCATGCACCCGCGCTTTGGCTTAGAGCGCGAATACGCGGTACGCGTATTGGGCCATCTGAGCAATATTGAAAA
>CAMDSU010000175.1 GCA_945907335.1 Bordetella parapertussis
CGGTTGGCTCTACCACTGGTCGCAATTTCGCCAGCAGTGGTTGACAACAGATGCCAGTGGCAGTTTGGTGTTGTTGGTGTTGTGGCCCTTGGCGCTGCTATACCCAGTGACCATGCCCTTTGGTTTGGGCCATGTGTCAGCGCGCCTGGGAAAAAAATTGCAAGATGCTTTTCCCATGTACGCTGACAAAATCGTTGAATTCAGCGAAGTCTTGACATTGGCCACGACGCCTGCGCTGGAAATGCTGTGCGTGACTTTGGGGGTCTTGGTGCCGTGCCTGTTAGCGCTATCGGTATGCCGACGGTTTTCACAGCGCCTCATCGGGGTTTGGTTGGTATTGCTGCTGGCGGTCTTGGCCAATGGTTTGTCAGCTACCCTGACCTACGGCCCTGAGCATGCTTGGCATTGGTTGTTGCCGCAGGTGTGGGGTGGTATGGGGTGCGGTGCTTTGCTTTGCCTGGCGGTGATCAAGTGGCGTGAAAACAGCGTGTTGATGGTGTTAAGTGGGGCGCAGTTGCTGCTCTTGCTGCTGTTGAATCTGTTGCCGGCAAGTACATATTTCGAGCAAACCATGCAGACGTGGGAGCAGGGGCGGTTTATTCGTTTCCATGGTCTGACCCCTTGGCTCAGTTGGTGGTGGCCTTGGTTGTTATTGGCATGGGCCAGTTGGCGAATGATGCGTCGCAGTGCGGTTTCGCATCAGGCCTAAAATTCACGAATGACACACACCAGTTATTACAAACACCATGTTTTTTTCTGCTTGAACCAACGCGAAGAAGGTCAGGCATGTTGCACCGATCATCAGGCGCAAGAGGCTTGGAAACACTGCAAAACCCGGGTCAAGGCTTTGGGCATCAATGGCGCGCAAGGGGTGCGTGTGAATCAAGCGGGTTGCCTAGACCGATGCGCTGGCGGACCCGTGATGGTGGTGTATCCAGAGGCCATTTGGTACACCTTTGTCGACACCCAAGACATCGACGAAATCATCGAATCACATTTGCAAAACGGGAACCCGGTTGAGCGCTTGAGGTTGCCCGACAACGTCGGACGTTGATGCCATGGCAGGCTCTAGTCAGACCCTGACTTTGCAGGCCGGTGCCGGTCGTGTGCAAGCGGTATGCGACAAACCCCTGGGTGTGTCCAAAGGTTTGGCGGTGGTTGCCCACCCGCACCCTTTGTTCGGCGGCACCATGGACAACAAGGTGGTGCAAACATTGGCCAAGGCTTGTGTGGCCGCAGATTGGGAGTGCTTGCGCTTCAATTTTCGCGGGGTGGGCGACAGCGAAGGAGTATTTGACGCAGGCCGTGGTGAAACCGAAGACTTGTTGCAACTCGTGGACCAGTGGTCCTCAGATATGCCATTGGTGTTGGCGGGTTTTTCTTTTGGCGCATTCGTGGCTTGCCAAGCCGTACAAGCCCTGTGGGCCAGTGCACGCATTCAAAAAATCCTGCTGGTGGGCACAGCCGTGACCCATTTTGTGGCGCCGCCTTTGCCCGCTGATGCAGTCGAATGCGCATTGGTCGTGCATGGCGAGAACGATGACACGGTGGCCCTGTCCGCATTGATGGATTGGGCGCGGCCCCAGCAGTTGCCAGTCATGGTCTTACCCGGCACAGGACATTTCTTTCATGGACAATTGCCATTGTTGAAATCATTGGCATTGCGCCACTTAAGGGCATGATTACCCTTTCACCGCTACCTGTATCCCCATGAAACATGCGTTTTTAATTGGCCTGCTGAGCCTGTGCCCAGCGTTTTCCTCGCTGGCCCAAGCACCGCAGCCGCCTGAACTTGCCGCCCGTGCTTATTTGTTGATAGACATCAGTGCCTCGCAGGTACTGGCTGAAAAAGCCGCCGACACAGCGGTTGAACCAGCATCTCTGACCAAGTTGATGACCGCCTATTTGGTGTTTGATGCTTTGCGTCAAAAGAAAATCACTTTGCAGCAAACCTTTTCCGTCAGCCCCAAGGCATGGAAGATGGAAGGTTCGCGCATGTTCATCGACCCCAAAATGCAAGTACCTGTCGAAGATTTGCTCAAAGGCATGATTGTTCAGTCGGGCAACGACGCCACCATGGTGCTGGCAGAGGGCATTGGCGGCACCAGCGACCATTTTGTCGACATGATGAATACCCAGGCCAAGGCCTTGGGCATGCACAACACCAGCTTTAAAAATCCTGAAGGCTTGACCCAAACGGGACACCTGACCACGGCACGCGACCTGGCCATTTTGGCCACCCGATTGATGACCGATTTTCCTGCCGATGTGGGTTATTACGCGATCAAGAAGTACCGTTATCCGGGCACGCCAGCAGCCAACGACAGTAACCGCAATTTGCTGCTTTTTCGCGATCCAACGGTCGATGGTTTGAAGACCGGCCACACCGATGCTGCTGGTTATTGTTTGGTTGCAACCGCCAAGCGCGACTTCCCCAATTTGCAGGGGCGCCGTTTGCTGGCGATTATTTTGGGTGCTGCCAGTGAAAATGCGCGCGCCGAAGAAGCACAAAAGCTGCTCAATTGGGGCTATACCGCGTTTGATGGCATCAAACTGTTTGATGCGGGGCAAGCGGTGCTGACGCCCACGGTATTTAAGGGCCGTGAAGCACAGGTGGGTTTGGGCAGAAATCAGGCGATTGTGGTGGCCGTGCCGCAAGGTCAGGCCAGCAAGATCAAAACCATGGTCACTCGCCCGGACCCCTTGTTGGCGCCATTGCAAAAAAACCAACAGGTTGCCACTTTAAAAGTGATGCTTGATCAGGTCCCCTTGACTGAAATTCCCTTGTTGGCATTGTCTGGCGTCGAAGAAGCAGGTTTTATCGGCCGAACATGGGACAGCCTGACCTTGTGGCTTAAGTAGTTCTTTGGGGTTAAATTGGGTGAGTCCGTCACAGTGGATGCATTCGGCCCGCATACTGCTATACTGTCAGGCTTTTCGGAAATTTCCGAATCACTTTTCTTTTTCAAGTTCAAACGTTGAAGGACGTTTTCAATGCCAACCATCAACCAATTGGTGCGTCAAGGACGCGAGGTCGAAAAGACCAAGTCCAAGAGCCCTGCGATGCAAAATTCGCCTCAGCGCCGTGGCGTTTGCACACGCGTTTACACGACCACACCTAAAAAACCCAACTCAGCGTTGCGTAAGGTTGCCAAAGTCCGTTTGACCAATGGCTTTGAGGTGATTTCCTACATCGGCGGCGAAGGCCACAACCTGCAAGAGCACTCAGTGGTGCTGGTGCGCGGTGGTCGCGTCAAGGATTTGCCCGGTGTGCGTTACCACATCGTGCGCGGCTCACTCGATTTGCAAGGCGTGAAAGACCGCAAGCAATCACGTTCCAAATACGGCGCCAAGCGCCCCAAGAAAGCCTGATTTTATTCAGGTGGTTGGGTTTGTCCCGGCAAGGGCGTGCCTGACCAAGACCTCTCAGCGCGGACGCGGTGTCTGCGCGGGTCAAGTAAGTGAGGGCCTTTATGGCTCTCGGGTTTGTCTACTGACAACCAACTGAAGCAACAAAGGAAGCAACATGCCACGTCGTCGCGAAGTCCCGAAACGGGAAATACTGCCAGATCCCAAATACGGCAATATCGAACTCTCTAAATTCATGAACGTAGTGATGGAAAGCGGCAAAAAAGCTGTCGCTGAACGCATCATCTACGGCGCACTCGAGCAAATCCAGTCCAAGTCCGGCAAAGACCCGCTCGAACTGTTCAGCAATGCCATCAATAACGTCAAACCCATGGTCGAGGTGAA
>CAMDSU010000176.1 GCA_945907335.1 Bordetella parapertussis
TTGCGTTTGCCAATCCTTTCGTTCTCAAGTAATCCAACCCACCGCCCATAGAGAGGTGTTGACGTGAGTATCAACGCAACCCTGTTTGTTCAAGCGATTGTGTTTGCCATTTTGGTGTGGTTCACGATGAAATTCGTGTGGCCACCCATCGCAAGCGCGCTGGATGAACGTGCTGAAAAAATTGCCCATGGCTTAAAAGCCGCGGAACACGCACACATCGAACTCACCAATGCGCACAAGCATGTTGAGGTCGAGTTGGCGAAAAATCGCTCCGAAGCAGCCATTCGTTTGGCAGAAGCGGAGCGCCGTGCCACTTCCATCATCGAAGAGGCCAAGAACAAAGCCGCCGAAGAAGCCAACAAAATCATTGCCGCTGCGCATGCCGAGTCCGAACAGGCCATGCTCAAAAGCAAGGAATTGCTGCGCGACCATGTGGCTGTGCTGGCGGTCAAAGGTGCTGAACAAATCTTGCGCAAAGAAGTCAACGCTTCTGTGCACGCCGATTTGCTGAGCCGCCTCAAAACGGAACTTTGAGGACGCGACCCCATGGCTGAAATCGCAACCATTGCCCGTCCTTACGCCGAAGCCTTGTTCAAGGTGGTCAAGCCGCAGGCTGCACAAGCCGTTGAATGGCTGGATGCGCTGGCGCTGGTGGCTGCCGACTCGGGTTTGCAGCAATTTGCGCACGACCCCAAAGTCAGTCACCGTCAGGTGTTGGACTTGGTCGCCCAAGTGGGCCCCAAAAACCTGCCAGCTGCTGCGCTCAACTTTCTGACGCTTTTGTTGGAAAACGGCCGTTTGTCAGCTTTGCCTGAAATTGCTATGCAGTTCCATGCGCTGGTAGACGCCCAAAGTGGTGTGCGCAAAGCGGTGGTGCACAGTGCATTTCCGATCGAGGGCGCTGCCCTTGAAGAATTGACCAAGGTGTGTGAAAAGCGCTTTGGCCACAAACTCAATGTGCAAGTGGCCATCGAGCCTGAGCTCATTGGGGGCGTACGAGTGGTGGTCGGCGACGAGGTGCTTGACACCTCTGTCAAAGCCCGTTTGGAACAAATGAAAGTCGCGCTGACCGCCTGAGCAATCCCGCTCTTGCATATCAGCTTTACATAGGAAGAAGGAAAGAGTCATGCAACTCAATCCCGCAGAAATTTCAGAACTGATCAAAACCCGTATCGAGGGTTCGACAGGCAACACCAATGTGCGCAACCAAGGCACAGTCATTTCCGTCACCGACGGTATTTGCCGCATCCACGGTTTGTCCGACGTGATGCAAGGTGAGATGCTGGAGTTCCCCAACAACACCTTTGGTTTGGCGTTGAACTTAGAGCGCGACTCTGTCGGCTCGGTGATTTTGGGTGAGTACGAACATATCTCTGAAGGCGACACCGTCAAATGCACGGGCCGTATTTTGGAAGTGCCGGTCGGCCCTGAGTTGATTGGCCGCGTGGTCAACGCCCTTGGCCACCCGATCGACGGCAAAGGCCCGATCAACGCCAAGATGACTGACGTGATTGAAAAGGTTGCGCCTGGCGTGATCGCGCGTCAATCGGTTGATCAACCCATGCAAACTGGCTTGAAGTCGATTGACTCTATGGTGCCTGTGGGCCGTGGTCAGCGCGAATTGATCATTGGTGACCGCCAGACCGGCAAAACCGCTGTGGCCATCGACGCCATCATCAACCAAAAAGGTCAGAACATGACCTGTATTTATGTCGCTATCGGTCAAAAGGCATCATCGATCAAAAACGTGGTGCGTGCCTTAGAACAAGCTGGTGCTATGGCCTACACCATCGTGGTGGCGGCCTCTGCTTCCGAGTCCGCTGCTATGCAATATGTGTCAGCCTATTCAGGTTGCACCATGGGCGAATACTTCCGCGACCGTGGCGAAGATGCACTCATTGTGTATGACGATTTGTCCAAGCAAGCTGTGGCTTACCGCCAAGTGTCTTTGCTGTTGCGCCGTCCTCCCGGCCGCGAAGCCTACCCCGGCGACGTGTTCTATTTGCACAGCCGTTTGCTCGAGCGTGCCGCCCGCGTGAATGCCGATTACGTCGAGCATTTCACCAAAGGCGCGGTCAAAGGCAAAACCGGTTCATTGACAGCATTGCCTATCATTGAAACCCAAGCCGGTGACGTGTCCGCTTTCGTGCCCACCAACGTGATCTCCATCACCGATGGCCAGATCTTCTTGGAAACCTCTTTGTTCAATGCGGGTGTCCGCCCCGCCATTAACGCGGGTATTTCTGTGTCTCGCGTCGGCGGTGCAGCTCAAACCAAATTGATCAAAAACTTGTCCGGCGGTATCCGTACCGACTTGGCACAGTACCGTGAATTGGCAGCGTTTGCGCAGTTTGCCTCTGACCTTGACGAGGCCACCCGCAAGCAACTCGACCGTGGCGCACGCGTGACCGAATTGCTGAAACAAGCGCAATACAGCCCCTTGCCCATCAGTTTGATGGCCGCAACTTTGTATGCCGCCAACAAAGGCTTTTTGGATGACATCGATGTCAAACAAGTGCTGCATTTCGAAGCCGGATTGCACCACCATTTGAAAGACAAATGCGCTGCTTTGCTGGCTAAATTGGAAAAAGACAAGGCCTTGGACAAAGACGCAGAAGCTGAGCTGGTCAAGGCCATCGAAGCTTTCAAAAAATCTTTCGTCTAACCGCCATCTAGCAGCAAGGAGCACTTCATGGCAGTCGGCAAGGAAATACGCGGCAAGATCAAATCGGTGGAAAACACCAAGAAGATCACCAAAGCCATGGAAATGGTGGCCGCCTCCAAAATGCGTAAGGCACAGGACCGCATGCGTGCGGCCCGTCCTTACAGCGAAAAAGTACGCAATATTGCGGCGCACTTGGGGCAGGCCAATCCGGAATATGTCCATCCGTTCATGAAAATCCACGCGGCCAAGTCCAGTGGATTTATCTTGGTCACGACCGACAAAGGTTTGTGTGGTGGCATGAACACCAACATCTTGCGGGCTTTGACACATAAATTCAAAGACATGCAAGCGCAGGGCGCAACGCCGCAAACCATTGCCATCGGCAACAAAGGTTTGGGGTTCCTCAACCGCGTCGGTGCGCCAGTCCTCGCGCACCTTACACAGTTGGGCGACACGCCACACTTGGAAAAACTGATCGGCCCGGTCAAAGTCATGTTGGATGCTTACACCGAAGGCAAGTTGGACGCGGTTTACATTTGCTATACGCGTTTCATCAACACCATGAAGCAAGAAGCAGTCATCGAGCAGTTGTTGCCTTTGTCGCATGAAAAAATGCACGATGAAGCCAAAGCGGCGGGCAGTTACGGCTGGGACTATTTGTACGAACCCGATGCCCCCGCTGTGATCGACGATTTGCTCGAGCTGTACATCGAATCGTTGGTCTACCAAGCGGTCGCTGAAAACATGGCTTCAGAACAATCCGCACGCATGGTGGCCATGAAGGCCGCTACCGACAACGCTGGCAGCGTGATCGGCGAACTCAAACTCATCTACAACAAAACCCGTCAAGCAGCGATCACGAAGGAATTGTCCGAAATCGTGGCTGGTGCGGCGGCGGTGTAACCCTATTTATTTTTGGAGCAAATCATCATGGCTCAGGCAATGACACGCGCAGGTATTCAAGGAAAAGTCGTCCAATGTATTGGCGCTGTGGTGGACGTAGAGTTCCCACGCGATCACATGCCGCGCATTTACGATGCGCTCAAACTCGAAGGTTCCGCGCTCACGCTGGAAGT
>CAMDSU010000177.1 GCA_945907335.1 Bordetella parapertussis
TCTCACGCTTTGGAAAAAGCCATCGCGCAAGGCGATGTGTCAACCATTCGCCAGGCCATGCAACATTTGAACCAAGTAGTGACAGCGCAACCCGGATCTGCTGCCGCCAACCCTGTGCCACCCGAAGCGCCTGTGCAAGCTGAGGCGCCTGTGCAAGCTGATGCGCCTGTGCAAGCTGAGGCGCCGTTGTCGTCTGAAGTTTCATTGCCAGGCGAAGCGGCTGTCTCTGACGGGCAGATCTCTGAAGAACAAGCAACAAACTCTGAAATTTCTGAGCCGATCAAAGCCGAGGCCAAACCGCCCATGCCTGCCAAAAAAGTGGTGGCCGTGCGTGGTGACGATCGCCCTGGACAGAAAAAAACCGAACCTGTTGTGGCTGGACGTTTTGGCGACAAACCGGGGGCGAGACGCAATGAGCGTGATGCACCTTCACGCCGCTCGGACAGAGAAGCACCACGCGCGCGCGAGTCTTTTGCTGAACGCGGTCCTCGACTCGGTGATGCAGCCTTTCGTGCCCAACGCCATGCGGTGGAGCTTGCGGAGGCCGCATTGAAAAAGCTGGCCATGCAAGCCCACGGAGAAGTGTTGGTACATGTGTTGTCTGCGTGGAAGCTCAGACAAGCCGAGCAACTGCCGGCGGCAAAAGAGCTGGGTCAACGCATGACTGCAGCCCAGCGACAAGAATGGGTTCAGGCCATCAAGACCGATGCCAAAGGTGATTCATCCACTGCGTTGCTGCGTCTGGAAATGGCTGCTGAAGTGAACACACCTGCTGACCACCAAGCGGACAGACGCGCTCTTCAATTGCAGTTATTGACCAAGCGAAATGATGCACCACCGGCGCAAACTTGGGCGCAAGATGTGTCCACTGTTTTACAAGCTGAGTTCACGCCAGATGCCGAGCAACGTTTGCAAAACGTGCTGAGGGTTTTGCTTAGGCGTTGACAGGTGAGGGCAGCGCGTGTCGTGTAAAGCCACTGCCGCGTTGCCATACCAAAGATTGCAATCGCGGGGGGGTGGCCAATGCCTCCCAATCGCTCAGCACAATGCGCTCGAATGTCTGTTGCATCCGGTGGTCTTGCGGCATATGGGTATGTCCATGGATCAACACCGAGGCCCCACTTGCTTTAAGCCATTGCACACAGGCATGTTCATCGACATCAGCCCAGTGTTCCATCTGGGATTTATTGGCAAGGCTTTGTGCTTTCAACGTTTTGGCCAGTTGCATACGGTCTTGCAAACTGCTGGCGTTCAATTGCACCAGGCTTTGTGCCGAACGTATGGTTTGGCGATAAGCCTGATAGGCGGTATCAGACAAGCACAAAGCATCGCCGTGGCTGAGCAGCCATGTTTTGTTGTCGACATGCACCACGCAGGGGTCGCTGATGGCTGTCATGCCAGCGGCTTGACAAGCGGTCGGGCCGAATAAGAAATCGCGGTTACCCACCAGCCAGTAAATTGGCAAGGATTGGCTCAAGTCTCGAATGCGAGCGAGGCATTCGCGTTCAAACGCGGCAGGCGGGTGTTGCAATACATCGTCACCTAACCAGACGTCGAACAAGTCGCCCAATATGAACAACACATCCGCATTCAGGCTTTGTAGGTGATCCGCCCAAGCGCGAAAAGTGGCTGGCTCATCCACGCGCAAATGCACATCGGATAAAAAAGCAATGCGCTCGCAGTGACGCAAATCCAGTGTGGTGAGCGTGGCGGGCAAGGGCGCCGCCAAGACATCCGCATCAGACATGCGCGCTCAGGTTCAAAGCAGCACAGCCTTGGTGACCAATACGTCATCCTTGGGCACGTCGTCATGAAAACCGCGACGGCCAGTAGCCACTTGCGTGATGGCGTCCACTACTTCTGTGCCTGCAATGACCTTGCCAAAAACGGCGTAACCCCAACCGGAAGGTGTCGGTGCGGAGTGGTTCAAAAAATCGTTGTCTTTGACATTGATGAAAAATTGAGCAGTGGCTGAATGCGGGTCGCTGGTACGCGCCATGGCCACTGTGTAACAGTCGTTGGTGAGGCCATTGTTCGCTTCGTTTTCAAGCTTGGTGCCGACTTTCTTTTCTTTCAGACCCGGGCCCATACCGCCGCCTTGCACCATGAAGCCGGGTATCACGCGGTGAAAAACAGTGTCGTCATAGTGTCCTTGTTCGACATAGCTGAGGAAATTGGCGACGGTTTTTGGCGCTTTCTCGGCATCAAGTTCTAGGGTAATGACGCCATGGTCTTGGATATGCAGTTCGACGTGGGGGTTTGACATGTTTACTTCACCAGGGTTGCAGATTGAATGACGACGGGGGTTTGGGGGACATCCGTCGGAAAAGGGCCGCCAGGGCCGGTAGGCGTGGCTTTGATGCGATTGACCACATCCATGCCGGAGATGACTTTGCCGAACGCGACATAGCCCCAGCCTTGCGAAGTGGTCGATTGGTGGTCAAGAAAATCATTGTCTTTGACATTGATAAAAAACTGAGCGGAGGCCGAATGCGGGTTGTTGGTTCGGGCCATCGAAAGCGTGCCAACGGTGTTGCGTAAACCGCCGTTGGCTTTTGCCTCTACACCTTCGTGTTTGATGGGCGGGCGGGTGTTCTTTTCGTTGTACTTGGTGTCGTATCCGCCACCTTGGACCATGAAATTGTTGATGACGCGGTGAAACAAAGTGCCGTTGTAGTGCCCATCGCGCACGTAGATTAAAAAGTTCTCCGCCGTTTTAGGCGTTTTGTCGGGATATACCTCGACGATAAATTCGCCAGCGCTGGTGACAAATTTAACCTGCGGATTGGCAGGCTGTGCCTGTGCAGTCATTACAAAACACAGCAGAAAGCTGAGTGCCAGGCGGTGGGCGGTTTGCATCATGGTGGTGTCAAAGTGAGTTGAAGAGCGGGTTGAAGAGCCGTGGTTTTTTGCTTCAGCGGTTTGACAGCGCCGCCCAAACGAATGGCGTTGTCATAGGAACGTTGCGCCAGATGAACGAGTATGTCACCCAGGTTTTCGTGGGCGGTGGCGTAATCCGGGTTGTTGCGTAGCGCATTTTCAAACGCCTGTCTGGCTTCATCGATACGGCCCTTGGCGGCAAGCATCACGCCAAGGTTGTTTTGCACCTCAGGCAATTCAGGGTACTCGCGTGAGAGATCTAAATAGGAGTTAAACGCCTCATCGGTGCGGTTGAGTTGTTCCAATAAACGGGCGCGCCAAAAACGCATTTGCGGGTCACGCGGTTGCTCTTGTAAGTATTCTTCGGTGATCCACAGTGCGTTGTTCCAGTCGCGACGCATCATGCTTTTTTGCACTTCATCGTGTGGCATGCGTTTATAAGTTTGCTGTGTCACAGTTTGCGCTTGCACACTTGATACGCCAGTGGCGACAAAGACCCATAGCAAAAACCATCTGCATATTGACACCCAAGTCATGCTGTTTGGTTGGGGTAAAAACTGAAAAAGTGGCATGGAAATAAAAATGAAGGACACCTGTCACGAAGATACAAAGCAGAGGACCTCGCTATACTGAAGGCATTGTAGTAGAGTGACATTACGCACTTCCCAAGTGCAATTACATCCCGATTCAACCACCATGGCCCTTCGAATTTTCAACACGCTCGCGCGTGAGTTGCAGGTTTTCGAACCACTCACGCCTGGCCATGTGCGCATGTATGTGTGCGGCATGACGGTGTATGACTTCTGCCATATGGGTCATGCACGTTCGATGGTGGCGTTCGATGTGGTGCAACGCT
>CAMDSU010000178.1 GCA_945907335.1 Bordetella parapertussis
CATGCATTTGTCCATCAGCGAGCAATGTTCCATCGATCAGCCCCAAGGCATTCGCCAAGCGGTTGAATTGCTCGCGGCCAAACGAAATGATTTGCATGATGCCCACCACGAAGTGATGGAATGCTTGGGGACCATGCTGTGGGAGAGCCAACGAAGCGGCCGACCACCGGACGGTCAAGCCTATATTGATGCGGTGCAACGACGGGCTACAAAAGACTGAGAAAAAACATCCATTACCAGTCGCCCATGAAAAAAGTCCACCGAGGTGGACTTTTTATCGTTGACATCAGCGACGCGTTCAGCGGAATTTGGACTGAGGCCCGGTCTGCAAGTCGCCCTGCTGCTGGCTCACGTAAGCCGCGATTTCTTTCAATTCAGCCAAGGTGAATTGTTTGGCAATGCCAGCCATGACGCCGTTGTTGCGGCCCCAAGTGGCTTGGTTTTCTACTTTGTAAGACTTGAGCGCCACATAAAGATAATCTTTGTACTGACCGGCAATTTTTGGATAGCCCGGCACCATGGGTTTGTTCAAATTGGCACCGTGGCAAGAGGTACAAGCACCTTTGGCGACGAGATCGGCCACTTTACCTTTGGCTTCAATCGCTTTTTCAGGCACCGCGGGGGCAGTCGCTTTGCCATGAGATTCGTAATATGCAGCGATGTCAGCCATGTCTTGCGCCGTCAATGATGCGGCAATGCTTTTCATGGTGGGGTGCTTACGCTCGCCTTTTTGGTAAGCATTCAAAGAAGCAACGATGTAAGAAGCAGTTTGACCTGAAATTTTGGGGACTTTATAGACTTCAGGAAAGCTGGCTTGGTAACCTTTGATGCCATGGCAACCAATGCACATTGCAATTTTTGCCTCACCAGCTTTTGCATCGCCTGTTTCTTGGGCATTGACAACCGAGGTCGCACAAGCGACAAACAACACGAGCAGCGACGTATAAAACTTGTTCATTTTGGACAGACAATCATTGAAACTCCAAAGATTATATAGACGCGGTTTGTAAGCTAGGCGTCAATCCCCCGAAAGGTAATTGAAGATGAAATTCCAAGGCACCCAAAACTACGTGGCGACACAAGACCTGATGCTTGCAGTGAACGCAGCCATCACGCTAAAACGTCCATTACTGGTCAAGGGCGAACCCGGCACCGGAAAAACCATGCTGGCAGAAGAGGTAGCCGCCGCGCTCAACATGCCCTTGTTGCAGTGGCACATCAAATCCACCACCAAAGCGCAACAAGGGCTGTACGAATACGACGCGGTCAGCCGATTGCGCGACAGCCAAATGGCTGATCTTGACGGCGGCGAGCGGGTTAAAAACATCGAAAACTACATCATCAAAGGCGTGCTGTGGCAGGCGTTCACCGCCAAAGAACCGGTGGCTTTGCTGATCGATGAGATTGACAAGGCAGACATTGAATTCCCGAACGACTTGCTGCGCGAACTCGACCGCATGGAGTTTTATTGCTACGAAACCCGCGAACTCATCAAAGCCACAACCCGCCCGCTGGTATTCATCACCTCGAACAACGAAAAAGAATTGCCCGATGCGTTTTTGCGCCGCTGTTTTTTTCACTACATCAAGTTCCCTGAGGCCGACACCATGCGGCAAATCATCGACGTGCATTTCCCCAACCTAAAGAAAGAATTGCTAGCTGCAGCTCTCAAAACTTTTTACGACGTACGCGGTCTGCCTGGCTTGAAGAAAAAACCGTCCACCTCTGAGTTACTGGATTGGTTGAAGCTGCTGGTCGCCGAAGACATTCCGTTGGCCGCACTGCAAACCCAAGACGACAAAGTGGCCGTACCACCGCTGGTCGGCGCCTTGCTGAAAAACGAGCAGGACGTGACCTTGTTTGAAAAACTGGTGTTCATGCAAAGCCGTAACCGCTAAAGCCAAACCATGCTGATCGACTTTTTCTACACCTTGCGCGCCGCCAAACTGCCGGTGTCGGTCAAAGAGTTTTTGATGCTGCTCGAAGCCATGGAGGCCAACGTGGTCGGTCCGCAAAGCGATGCGTGCAGCATGGACGATTTTTATTACCTCAGCCGCACAGCACTCATCAAAGACGAAAAACATTTCGACAAGTTCGACAAAGCCTTTGGCTCGTATTTCAAAGGCGTAGAGATGCTGACCGATTTCGCCGCTGATGTGCCCATGGAGTGGCTGAAAAAAATACTGGAAAACGAACTTACACCCGAGCAAAAAGCCGCGATTGAAAAAATGGGCTGGGACGAGTTGATGGAGACATTAAAGAAACGACTCGAAGAACAAAAAGAACGCCACGAAGGCGGTAGCAAATGGATAGGCACCGGCGGCACCTCGCCCTTCGGTAACGGCGGCTACAACCCGCAAGGCATACGCATAGGCGGCAAGGGCGGCAACAAAAGCGCGGTCAAAGTGTGGGATCAACGCGCCTATCAAGACTATGACGACAGCATTGAGTTGGGCACGCGCAATATCAAGGTGGCACTGCGCCGCTTGCGCCGGTTTGCCCGTGAAGGTGCAGAAGATGAATTTGATCTGGACAACACCATACGCAGCACCGCCGCCAACGCCGGTTATTTAGACATCAAGATGCGGCCCGAGCGGCACAACAATGTGAAGTTGTTGTTGTTGATGGACGTGGGCGGCACCATGGACGAACACGTCAGTCGCGTGGAGGAATTGTTTTCAGCCGTTAAAGGCGAATTCAAACATCTGGAATTTTTCTATTTCCATAACTGCGTTTACGATTTTTTGTGGAAGAACAACCGCCGCCGCTTTGCTGAAAAATTCGACACCTGGGATGTGATTCGCAAGTACAACAAAGACCACAAACTGGTGTTTGTCGGTGACGCCACCATGAGCCCGTATGAAATTTTGCAGCCCGGTGGCAGCGTGGAATACAACAACGAAGAAGCCGGTGCAGAGTGGATTCAGCGACTGACACACGCCTACCCGAAGTTCGCTTGGATCAACCCCGAGCCCTTAGGCGTGTGGCAATACCGCCAAAGCATCAGCATCATCCAGCAACTGGTCAGCAACCGCATGTTTCCGCTGACGCTCAAAGGCTTGGAAGATGCGATGCGTATGCTTAGCAAGTAAGCAACCCATATTTAATGCCTGCAGACGCAGCCTGCGAATCAGCTTTTCTTGTAACCACTCATTGTTGAATCAAATGCAGAGTGCCAGATATCAGACATTTCAGTTTGCGAATATTCGCTGAAACAAGGCGTACCAAGTGTGTAATGAACGAGTTTTGCATTTGGATTGGGTGGGTATTCAATCGCTAACCAGTTCCACTCAACAGGTATTTCGCCGATATCTTCTTCGTCTAACCACATAAATCTGTGAAGAAATTTACCATCGCTAGATGAAATCAATTCAGGGGTTAACAGCCTATTTTTAGGGTGTGCGCAATTCCAAATAATGACACTGGACCAATTTTTTTTAGGATAATCAATGTTGATATTGTTCAAATATTTTTTATTACTTTTAGTCTTATAGTCGTGCTTGACAACTTGAACAGCTTTACTGCTGTCTCTCAAACTCCAAAGCAAGGATATATCCTCTTGGCAAACCATGTCACCATCTAAATAAATAGCCCATCCCTCAAAATTCATCAAATAAGGCGTTAAAAAACGCGAATATGTAAATGCATTACTTCTGTCTGCATGAATTTCAGTGTAAAAAGAAATCGCGTTGCTACTCAAAGGAGTAAAAGAAATGGGTTTGCTAGAT
>CAMDSU010000179.1 GCA_945907335.1 Bordetella parapertussis
CTTCTTCAAAATCGAACAAGGCCCGGGCCTTGTTCGATTTTGAAGAAGAAAACCAGGTCTTCGAGCAAAATGACGACCGCGCCTATATGGATTTGCAACTCCAACGGCTGGAGCAACCCGCCACGCCCGGGGTGGCCTTTTCATTGGTCAAAAAACTGCTGGCATTCAACCAGCCTGGCGACGCCAGGGTCGAAGTTGTCATCCTGTCGCGTAACGACCCGGTCAGTGGCATGCGGGTGTTTCGTTCCGCGCAACACTATGGGCTGGACATTCAGCGCGGCAGTTTCACACGTGGTCAACCGCCTTGGCGCTACCTCAAACCGCTTAACGCCAACTTGTTTTTATCAGCGCATTTAAGCGATGTGCGGGCCGCGCTGGACGCCGGTGTACCTGCTGCACAGGTTTATCCGCATTCGGCGCACGCCTCTGAAGCACACCCCCACGAGGTGCGTATTGCTTTTGACGGCGACGCGGTGTTGTTCAGCGACGAAGCTGAGCGGGTATTTCAAGCGCAAGGGCTAAACGCATTTCAACAGCATGAAAAAGACCATGCGGCTCAACCCTTGTCGGACGGCCCGTTCAAACCCCTGCTGGCCGCCTTGCACCGCTTGCAAACTGAGGGCACGCCGGCCATCCGTATTCGCACCGCGCTGGTCACCGCGCGCAGCGCACCGGCGCATGAGCGCGCTATCCGCACCTTGATGCAATGGAATATTCAAGTGGATGAAGCCATGTTTTTGGGCGGGCTGGCCAAGGGCGAGTTTTTGCGTGAATTTGAGCCTGATTTTTTCTTTGACGACCAAACCGGGCACATCGAATCCGCCTCGCGCCACGTCCCCTCGGGCCATGTGGCCAGTGGGGTGCAAAATACACCTTTGCCAAAAGAATGAGTTTTCATGCGAATTTTTAATCCCTTACGCTCTATTTGGCGCAAGACACGCATACACCTGGGCAAGGTTTGGACGCTGTCCTTGCCCTATTTCCGCTCTGACGAACGCTGGTCAGCGCGGTTTTTATTGCTGGCTTGTGTGGCCCTGAATCTGGGTTTGGTGTATGTGCTGGTTCTGCTGAACGAATGGAACCGGGTGTTTTATGACGCCTTGCAAAACCGTGACGAAGTGGTGTTCTGGGAACAAATCAAAGTTTTTTGCATGCTGGCTGGCGCGTTCATTGTGGTGGCGGTTTACCGTTTTTACCTGACACAGTTGCTCGAAATTCGCTGGCGCGCTTGGATGACCCGCGATTTTCTTAACCGCTGGACCACTCACCAAATTTTTTACCAGATTGAATTGCGTCAATCGCACGGCTTGGGCGACGGCTTGAACGGTACGGACAACCCCGACCAGCGTATGCAAGAAGACATCAAGATGTTCACCGAACAAACGGTCGGGCTCAGTATGGGGCTGCTGGATGCATTGGTCACGCTGGGCAGTTTTATCGGCATCTTGTGGCTGATGTCGGGGGGCTTTAGTTTTGTGTTTCAAGGGGACGAATACACCCTGCCCGGTTTCATGGTTTGGATGGCCTTGTTGTATGCCGTGGGTGGTAGTGTTATCGGACATTTCTTGGGCCGGCGCATGGCGCCACTCAATTTCGCGCAGCAGCGTTTAGAGGCAGATTTCCGTCACCACTTGATTCGGGTGCGCGAGTACAGCGAAGCGATTGCCATGGACCGCGGTGCCGCTTACGAAAACCAATCGCTGCAAAAGCGCTTTGTGCAAGTTGTGACCAATTTCAAACAATTGCTTGCCGTCCAAAAGCGCTTCACTTGGTTCAGCTCCGGATACGGTCAGGCGGCGGTGGTGTTTCCCATATTGGTGGCCGCACCTCGTTACTTTGCAGGCACCATCCAGCTGGGTGAATTGATGCAGATTTCCTCGGCGTTTGGTCGGGTCCAAGACGCTTTGAGTTGGATCATCAGCAACTACAGCAATTTGGCGGCCTGGACGGCAACCACACACCGTTTAAGCGTTTTTTCGGTGCAAATGGAAACCCTGCGCGCCATTTCTTTTGCGGTGGTGCAACCCTTGGATGAAGACAGCCCATCGGCCACTGAACTGAAAACCTCGGCATTGACCATCACGCTGCCAGACCGAACCGTCTTGCTCGACGATGTGGTGTTGCAAGTGCGTCCCGGCGATTCGGTGTTGATTCGCGGCCCATCCGGCAGCGGCAAATCCACGTTGCTGCGTGTGCTGGCAGGCATTTGGCCCTATGTGCGCGGTTGGGATGCCAAGCACCAACCGTTACCAATTTCACAGGCGGTGGTGCTGCCGTCCAATGCCGTGTTCATCCCACAACGGCCGTATTTCCCTGAAGGGACTTTGCGCCATGCTTTGGCCTATCCCAGTGCCGACAACGACTACACCGACGAGCAACTGAAACAAGCGCTGGAATATGCTTTGTTGCCGCAACTGTGTTCGCAATTGGATGTCTCGGGTCAATGGAACCAGCAACTCTCCGGCGGCGAAGCGCAACGATTGGCAATGGCACGCGTGTTTTTGAAACAACCCAGCTGGGTATTTGCCGACGAGGCCACCAGTGCGTTGGACGAGGTCACTGAAAAAGTGATTTATGAACGGTTGCTGCAAATGGTCATGCGCCAAGGCGGTGCCTTGGTATCCGTGGCACACCGTCCCAGCGTGGCGGCCTACCACCAACGCTTGTGGCAATTGGTGAATGTCAACGAAGGCAGCATCAAGAGCCATGTGCTGCAAGTCAGCCATTAAGCCCTGACCTGGCTCTGAATATGGCTTGGCTCAAGCTTGGCTGATTTGGGCCGATCCTTTATGTGCGATGGGTAAACACACTGTTTTCAGACCGTCCTCGCTCATAGCCCTGGTGTTAAGGGCGCGCCCTTGTGGCGCCGGGGACGGTCGCCTTTTTTGAATTAATCAGAGTTAATTGGGGTCAGACCCCAATTTTTATGTTTTCAAACGCATTTCTGCCGCCCGGGCATGGGCTTGCAAACCTTCACCGTGCGCCAAAACCGAAGCCGTCTGGCCCAGTATTTGGGCGCCAGCCTCGGAGACTTCAATCAAGCTGCTGCGCTTTTGAAAATCGTAAACACCCAGCGGTGATGAAAACCGCGCGGTGCCCGAGGTGGGCAACACATGGTTGGGGCCAGCGCAATAGTCGCCCAGGCTTTCGCTGGTGAATGCGCCCAGAAAAATCGCGCCTGCGTGAATGAGCAAAGGTTCCCATTGGTGCGGGTTGTTGCTGCTCACCTCTAAGTGCTCGGGGGCGATGCGGTTGCTGATGGCGCAGGCCTCTTGCATGCTGCGCGTGTGTATCAACGCGCCGCGGCCGTTCAATGACGCGCGAATAATCTCTTGGCGTGGCATCTCGGGCAGCAACCGGTCAATTGCCGCTTGCACCGCATCGATGTAAGCCGCATCAGGGCAGAGCAAGATGCTTTGCGCGAGTTCGTCATGCTCGGCCTGGCTGAACAAATCCATGGCCACCCAATCGGGTGGCGTGCTGCCGTCGGCCAGCACCAGAATTTCTGACGGTCCGGCGATCATGTCAATGCCTACCGTGCCGAACACACGACGCTTGGCCGCTGCCACATACGCATTGCCCGGGCCGGTGATTTTGTCCACGCGCGGCACGGTGGCCGTGCCATAGGCCATGGCGGCCAAGGCTTGCGCGCCGCCGATGGTGAATGCGCGGCTGACACCAGCCACATAGGCCGCCGCCAACACCAATTCGTTGCGCTCG
>CAMDSU010000180.1 GCA_945907335.1 Bordetella parapertussis
CATGCCGATGGTGGCCACCGAGTCGCCGTCACGCCGCGCGCGTTCTTCCACATACACGGCAAATGCGGCGAATCCGGCCACCGCGTCATGCCGTTGGTGCATGGGGCTGGTGCCGGCGTGGCTGGCGGTGCCGCTGATTTCAATCAAATAACGCACACTGCCGTTGACTGAGGTGACGATGCCTAAGGGCAAATGCATGTGGTGCAGAACCGGACCTTGTTCTATGTGCACTTCAACAAATCCGAGGTACTGGCTGGGGTCACGGCGAATGCGGCCAATGTCAGCGACACGGTAGCCAGTTTGCTGCATCGCATCTTTCATTCGCACACCATTGGCGTCTTGTTGCTCTAACCAATCCGCTTGGAATTCACCGGTCAATGCGCTTGACGCCAGAAATGTGGCTTTGTAGCGCTGACCTTCTTCCTCGGCAAAGGCCACCACTTCCAGGCCCATGCGAAGTCGTTTGCCAGTGCGAGCCAGTTCACGCACACAGGCCATGGGCACAAAAATTCCCAAGCGTCCGTCGTATTTGCCACCGTTGCGCACCGTGTCGTAGTGGCTGCCGGTCAACAAGTAGGGCGCATTTTGTGATTTCGCGTGATAGCGGCCCACGACATTGCCCACGGCATCGATGTTGACTTCGTCAAATCCGCAAGCCAGCATGCCCAGACGCAAGGTGTGTGCGCACGATACATGCGCGGGAGTGAGATAGCTCACGCTGAGTTGCCCCAACTCAGCAAAACCTGGGTCACTGAACTGTGCCAGCCATTCATGCCAGTCCCATACCTCGCCGCCCAGTTGCGGTTGACGCTGGCATTTTTCATTCAAACGGGTTTCTGCAATGCGATGAATTTGTCGCAAGCATTCGTGGAATTCGACAGCGGGTGGATGCGATATGCGACGACGCAGTTCGGCCAATATGGCGTCTGGTGACAAGCCCAAGCCACGCGGCCCGCGTACCGCGATGATGAACGGCCAGCCGAAATGCGCCACATAGTTGTCGTTCAGTTGTTTCAATTCGTTGGCTTGCGCAGGCGTGCTTTGCCACAGCCCGGCCAACTGTTGTTCTTGTTGGGATTCGGCGGTCAAGCCGTTGGCGGGTTTGGCCGCCAGCACAGGGTGCGCCTTGACCAATGCCAACTGCTGCGCATGCGAGGCATGTGTCACGCTGTTTGCCAAGGCCCATTTCAAATGCGCCAAACTGCGAAATGGTTTGTGTTGCAACGCCGCTTGCCCCACCCAAGGGCTGTGTTCATAAATGCCATGCAACCAATCCATGGCTTCAGTGTCACTGGCATGGTTCAGCCATTGCATAGTGTCGTCAGAGAGGGCGGTTGGTGGCGAGCTTGTCATGTTGTGCAACAGGTGGCGTTAAACTGGTTCGATCAACTATATACCTGTCAAACGCAGACACCACAGGGACGCACCATGGGATTGAGCACACATGTTTTGGACACCATGCACGGTTGTCCTGCGGCTGCGATGGCCGTTTCTTTGTACACCATCGAAGGGACACAACCGCAACTCATACGCACTTGGGTGTTGAATACTGACGGTCGCTCAGACGGCCCTTTGCTGGACAACCAGCAACTCAGGGTCGGTTCTTATCGGCTGGTGTTTGGCGTCAAAGATTACTTTGCGGCGAAAGGGGTGGTCTTGCCTGAGCCGAATTTTTTGAACCAAGTGACGATTGACTTTGGCGTGGCCGATGTGACGCAGCACTACCATGTGCCATTGCTGGTCAGCCCGTGGAGCTATTCCACTTACCGCGGGTCTTGAGCCCCGGCGCTATCAATCTTGTCCTTCAGTCAAGGTGTCCAGTTGAAACTGCCCGTCCTTGTGCCATAACCAAGTCTCTGTGTATGTCACTTTGCGTAAATTCACGGGCGCTGGAAACGGCCCTGCGCGTCGGATCATGGCTTCGATGTCACGCATCACATCAGGCACATGCCTTGGCGCCCTGGCCCATATCAATTCCTGCACTTGACCATTGGGGCCTACCACCACATCGATCACACCGACGGCTTTGAGCATGGGTGGCAGTTTGCCAGGATAAATTTTGTCGGGGTATTTGTTGTAGATGTGCCGGGCCGCATCCTTGCGGTATTCTTTGGCGTCACGAGCCGCAGATTTCACAGCATTCACCGGTTCCGCAGGCGGTGCTGGTTTGACCGCTTCTGGCGGTGGTGGGGCAGGTTTTGGTGCAGGGGCTGGCGCGACCGGGGCTGGTGGTGGTGTGGGCTTAGGCGGTGGCGCCGGTTGGTATTCAGGAACGGGCTCGGACACTGGTGCTGGCGGTCTGGCCTTTTGTTTGGGAGCAATGGCACAGCCCGCCAGAAAAACCAGCAATAAACCAATGGTTGCTCGGGAGGTGGCATTTAAAAGCATATCCGTTCCGTGTGATGTGGGCTTGACAACTTCTACCATGGTTGGAATTTAACATCTTCAAATATGGTGAATTTTTTGAAATATTTAACAGAGCTAACAAATTTTTTGGCGCACGACAAGGCGGTTTTGGTCAAAGTGACCCGTACCAGTGGCTCTGTGCCCCGAGACAGCGGCAGTTGGATGGCGGTATTTCCCCATTGTTTGGTGGGAACCATCGGTGGCGGTCATTTGGAATTTCAGGCGGTGGCTCTGGCCAAGGACATACTGGCCGGGCGCGCTGCCTTGCCCGGACCGCAAACAGTGCCGCTGGGTCCGGCATTGGGGCAATGCTGTGGCGGGGTGGTCGGGCTGGAATACCGTGTGGTGGCTGATGCCGACATTGCGTCACTGCGACAGGAATTGCGGCCCTCTTTGCAGCCGGTGGCTTTGTTTGGTGGTGGACATGTCGGCCACGCCTTGGCGAATGTCTTATCGGCGCTGCCGTTTGAAATGCGTTGGATTGACAGCCGTGACGAGGTATTTACGCAGCCCTTGCCCGAGCAGGTTGTATCTGAGCATTCTGACCCGGTGCATGCGGCGGTGGCTGACTTGGTGCCAGGCAGCATGGTGTTGATCATGAGTTTCAGTCATGCCGAAGATTTGGATATTTTGGCGGCGTGTTTGACGCGTATGCGTGTCTCTGCGGATTTGCCCTATGTGGGGCTGATTGGCAGTGCCAGCAAATGGGCGAGGTTTCGACATCGTTTGGAGGAGAGGGGTTTTGGCGCGCAGGATTTTGCGCGTGTCACGACGCCGATTGGCATTTCGGGGATTGACAGCAAATTGCCCGAGGTGATTGCGGTGTCGGTGGCGGCGCAATTGTTGCAAATGTCCTTGTAGTTTCTTGGGATGGGCTTGCGCGTAGCTAGTGTTGCTTGGGTTGCTTGGGCTGCTTGTGTGGCAGATAGTCATTGGCATGGCCGTCCGCGCCGGTATGCTTTTTGCTGCGCTTTCGCTGGCAAAAACATCCCCGCACAGACGGCCTGTCGAGCTGCTGTTGGTGCAAGTGCAATTTCGGTGTGGTAATTGGGGTCAGATACCAATTATTTTTGTGACTGCTTTGGCGGCATGAAACAGCACGAGTGGATTGCCGAGGGTAATTGGGGTCAGATACCAATTATTTTTGTGACTGCTTTGGTGGCATGAAACAGCACGAGTGGATTGCCGACATGGCGGTCGGGCCGACGCGAACATTGCAGCTTTGCTGCAGTGAGCGTCGACCGAGCCGGCATGGCGTGAGCACCTCACTTCACTTCACAGCACAAGCAACCTCACGACACAACACAAGCAA
>CAMDSU010000181.1 GCA_945907335.1 Bordetella parapertussis
CGCGAAAAAACCGACATACCCATGGTCGCGGCCGGCGGTATCGTCGACGGGCGAGGCATGGCAGCCGCCTTTGCACTCGGCGCAGAAGCCGTTCAAATGGGCACGCGGTTTGTGGCCAGCGCAGAGAGTCCTGTGCACGACAACTACAAGCAAGCCATCGTGGCGGCAGCCGCCACGGGCACCTATATGCTCAACACCAAATCCTCGCCCTGCATTCGCGCCTTGAAAGCCGATTTCACCGCACGCATCCATGAAGCCGGATTGATGGAACCCACTGCCTTTGCAGGCATTCAACAGGTATATTTCGGGGGAGACATGAATGCCGCCCCGGCACTGGCCGGGCAATCCGCAGGTTTGATACACGAGGTCAAAACGGTGCAAACCATCATCGAAGAAACCGTGAAGCAGTTTCAAGCCATTGCCCAACGCATGGGCCAATTAAGCACTGGTTTTTGATTGGCTTTTTTCTGAATACGCCCATGAATCCGTCACCTTTTCTTGTAGACCCGCTGCTTGATGATGATGTCGAGCGTCGCCAAGACTGTGCCTTAAGACCGAAAGAGGACCAGCAATTGCGGCATCGCTCAGACTTGTGGGGCTTATGGCTGGTCTTACACGCATGGGGCGCTGTGGCTATTTGCATGGCCGTGTTTGCCGTTTGGCCCAATCCATTCACTTTTCTGGTATGCAGTGCCTTGATAGGCGGGCGACAACTGGGTTTGAGTATTTTGATGCACGATGCGGCGCACCGCGTGTTGATGCGTCAGTCGGCGTGGAATGACACCATCGGACACTGGTTCGCGGGTGGCGCAGTGGGTGCGCACATGTATGACTACCGGCCCTATCACCTGACACACCATCGCCATACCCAACAAGACAATGACCCAGACTTGGTGCTTTCTGCCCCGTTCCCCATCACTGCGGCTGGGCTTCGTCGCAAAATCTGGCGTGACCTCAGTGGCCAAACAGGCTTTAAGCAACGCGTGGCCCAATTACGCGCTGGCATGGGCAAAGACGGCGCGCTGTGGCAGCGCATATCGCACTTGCTGCGCCATGAGCGCGCCTTCTTTGTGACCAACCTGTGCTTATTTTTATTGTTGTGGTCGCTTGACCAAGCCATGCTGTTTGTGTGGATGTGGGTGCTGCCACTGCTGACATGGTTTCAACTCTTTAGCAGAGTGCGCAATATCGCTGAACACGCCGTGACTGGCGACAGAAACGATCGCTTGCGCAATACCCGAACCACCATTGCAAATATGTTGGAACGATTATTCGTTGCGCCCTATTGGGTCAATTACCACCTCGAACACCATTTGTATGCGTTTGTACCGTGCTGGAAATTACCTGCTGCTCACCGGCTGCTGGTTCAGCGCGGACTGGCGCCACACATGGAAATCACCCTCGGCTACGCCACTGTGCTGCGCCAAGCTATTCAATCCCGCTGACTCTTTCAAAGGTTCCACATGACATGCTTATTGCCGCGCCGCCCTTGGCTTGTTTTTCTCTTGCTGACATTGACCAGTTTGTCGCCAGTATTGGCAGATTTGCCCAAAGCGTCTCCCGCCTCTGCGGGCATGTCGGCAGAGCGTCTCCAACGCATTCGCACCGTCATACAAAAAGAAATCGACAACAAGCAAATGCCCGGTGCCGTGGTCATGGTGATTCGCAAAGGTGCTGTGGTGTTCAGCGACGATATCGGTGTCAAGCATGACGCTATTTTTCGCGCGTACTCTATGACCAAACCCATGGTGTCTGTGCTGGCGATGATGATGGTGGAAGAAGGTCAATTGCAACTGGCCGACCCGGTGTCCAAATTTCTGCCTGCGCTTGCCAAGCAAACAGTGCTGGCCAACCCGATGGACAACAGCAACGCTACCGTGCCCGCTGTGCGTGGCATCAACGTACACGATTTGCTGCGGCACACATCCGGGCTGACTTATGCGGAATTCACACGGTCTGCCGCCATGAAACAGGCCTATATAAATGCGGACTTGTTCTCGATAGAAAACGGTGCCAAATGGATCACGCTGACTCCTGAGCAACAAATTGAAGCATTTTCTAAAGCACCGCTGCAGTGGCAACCTGGCAGCACCTGGGAATACGGCTTGTCCACGGACATGCTCGGTCGCGTGCTCGAAGTGGTAGGCAAAAAACCGCTGGGTGTGATGCTGGAAGAACGTTTGATCAAACCGCTTGGCATGAAAGACACTTCGTTTGTAGTGCCACCAAACAAAGTGCACCGCATGGCTCAAGCTTTGGCGATTGACCCGCTGACAAACAAACCCTTTGCGCCACTGTTAGACCTCACCAAGGCGCAAGGCAACGATTCAGGTGGCGCAGGCTTGGCCACGACGGCGGATGACTATGTGCGTTTTTGCCAAATGCTGCTCAACGGGGGAACGCTGGATGGCAAGCGTTACTTGAGCCGCACCACGGTGGCTTTGATGACCTCAGACCATCTTGGGCCCAAGGTGGCGACGCCTTTGCAACCCGGTGAGTTGCTCATGGGTGTTCAGGGCTATACGTTTGGCTTGGGCTTCATGGTCAGGCAATCTCAGGGCATGGCGAGTGTGCCGGGCTCTGAAGGTGACTATGCATGGGCAGGAGCCGGTGGCACGTTCTTTTGGATCGACCCCAAGGAGCAGTTGATTGGTTTATTGATGGCCCAAACGCCTGGGCCGCAGCGCCAGTATTACCGCCGCATGGTCAAGCAGTTGGTGTATCAGGCCCTGGAATAGTTCTTTCTTCAGCATGTAGGCTTTGGCTGTATGCAAAGTTTTCGGTGTTGGCTATATGCAAAGTTTGCGGTGCTGGCAAGACCGTCCGCGCCGGTATGCTTTTTTGCTGCGCTTTCGCTTGCAAAAAACATCCCCGCACAGACGGCCCGATGAAAGACTTTTGTAACCGTGCCCCTTCTTGCACGGTTGTCACTTCGTTCGCGAGAAACAGCACCCACAAACTGAGGACATGGCGGTCGGGCCGATGCAAAGAACGATCCACTTCATGGGACGGTTGCTTCATCCTTCTCGAGAAACAGCACCCGCAAACTGAGGACATGGCGGTCGGGCCGACGCGAACATTGCAGCTTTGCTGCAGTGAGCGGCGACCGAGCCGGCATGGCATCAGTCGCCACAACAGCTGGCTAGTTTCAAAAAACCATCAGCAGATGTGTATGCATCACGATAAAAGAGATTGCCAACACCAAATGCAATCGATAAACTTTTCGCCATGAACCCCGTGAACTTCGATACTTTGAAATATGCCAAGCGGCTACAGGCCGCTGGCATGGAAACCCAACTCGCAGAAGAGCAGGCACATGCCATGTCGGACCTGCTTGAACATAACCTGCAAAACTTGGCCACCAAATCAGACCTGCAGTTTCTGGAACAGCGCATGGTCATCAAACTTGGTACCCTGATGGTGGTGTGTATCGGGTCTGTGGTCGCATTAAACAAACTGTTTTGAACAAACCCGACACCACTGGCCTCACACTCAACTGAAGGCCACATACCGACAAAGCCAACTGAGCACATGGCGGTCGGGCCGACGCAAAGAACGATCCACTTCATGGGACGGTTGCTTCATCCTTCTCGAGAAACAGCACCCGCAAACTGAGGACATGGCGGTCGGGCCGACGCGAACATTGCAGCTTTGCTGCAGTGAGCGGCGACCGAGCC
>CAMDSU010000182.1 GCA_945907335.1 Bordetella parapertussis
AGTCGCCCCGGCGTGGCCACAACGATATCTGCACCGCCACGCAAGTCCATCATTTGCGGGTTGATGGATACGCCGCCAAACACCACCGCCACTTTGAGATTGAGCGGATAAGCCAATTGCGTCAGCGCGTCACCCACTTGCACCGCCAACTCGCGCGTGGGCACCAATATCAGACTGCGGATAGGGCGACGAAAGTTGGTCTGGCGCGGCTGCAACACATGTTGCTGCAGCAGGGGCAATGCAAACGCCAGCGTCTTGCCCGAACCGGTGGGCGCGGTGGCCCATAGATTGCGACCTTGCAGTGCCGCAGGAATGCCTTGCGCCTGTATCGGGGTGGGCGCGTACAAACCCATGTCGGTCACGGCGTTTTGCAGCGCGGGGGAGAGGTTGAAATCAGAAAAATTCAAACGGTTTTTTGTTGGTTGGTATGTCAAAGCGGGGCGATTGGGGCAGCTTAACCTGCTGTCAACCTGCGAAGTAAAGTTTTTGTTGTTCAATATTTCAGTATGTGCGCTTTAAGGCAAGGTTTTGAAAAAATGACTTTTTTCTGGCTGGCCCCACTTTAATAAGACCGCAACGCCGGCAAACCCACACCCGTCGCATCAAAACCGCCATCCACTGCAATCACCTGGCCGGTCAGGTAACTGGCTTCAGCTGATGCCAGAAACACAATCACTCTCGCAATTTCTTCTTCACTGCCGTAACGGTTCAGCGGGATCGCATCGTGGTAAGCGCTGACGATGGCGGGCGTGTGCACTGCGGCGGCAAGCTTGGTTTTCACCGGACCGGGTGCAACGCAGTTCACCCGTATGCCCCATTCGCCGAGCTCGGCCGCCTGTTGTTTGGTCAAATGAATCACCGCAGCTTTCGAGGTGCCGTAGGCCACGCGAAGTGTGGACGCTCGCAATCCCGAGATAGACCCGATATTGACGATGCAGCCCCGGCTTTCGCGCAGCGCGGGCAGCGCAACTTGCGAACACAAAAACACACCATCGAGGTTGGTGCGCATCACGGTTTGCCAGCGCTCGAAAGTGGTCTCTTGTATCGCCGCGAAATCGGCCACACCTGCGTTATTGACCAGCACATCGACCCGCCCTGACCATTGCAAAACCGTGTGCATCATGGCATTCACTTGGTCTTCTTGGGACACATCGCAGTTCACAGGCAACACATGATCCAAACCTTGTGAGGCATATTGAAGTTCATCCAGATCACGGTCGACCATGGCGACACGGTAGCCTTTGCTTAGAAACAATTGAGTGGTTGCCAAGCCAATGCCGCGTGCCGCGCCGGTGACGATGGCAGTGGTCTGAGTGTTTGCGTAGGTATCGTTCATGGTGAGGTGGGGTGTTGCATCTTGTCGGTTCTTTTAAGCCAAATGAATCAGTGCGTCATTGATGTTGCTTGCAGTTTGAAGCACCAAACTGCCATTGACCAGAGGGTACATGTCTGAGGCAAACCCTGCCCAAGACAGCGCACCAGACGTAGTAAATTATCTTCATTCATTGTGCCCATTTAAACTCTCTGTTATGAAAAACCTCAATCTCACTCCTGTTCGTTTGGGTCAAAGCGATTTGCACGTCACCCCTATCAGTCTTGGCACCATGACTTTTGGGCAACAGGTGGATGAGCCGACTTCGCACACCATCATGGACCACAGCATTGCGCGCGGCGTCAATTTCTTTGATACCGCTGAGATTTACGCCGTGCCACCCACCGCTGAGTCTTATGGCAAGACCGAAACCTATATTGGCAATTGGCTGGCTAAGCGCCCCGGCATGCGCCAGAAAATCGTGCTGGCTTCTAAAGTAGCCGGCCCTTCACGTGGCATGCCTTGGGTGCGTTCTGGCGAAGGCATGACCGCTGCCGAAATACAAACCTCATGTGATGCCAGTTTGAAGCGTTTGCAAACCGATGTGATTGACCTTTACCAAATCCATTGGCCCGAGCGTCATGTGCCCATGTTTGGTGGCATGTATTACGAACCGAAGAACGAAAAAACCGCTACATCCATCCACGAGCAATTAGAAGCATTGGCCAGTTTGGTCAAACAAGGCAAAGTGCGTTACATTGGCTTGTCCAATGAAACGCCTTACGGTGTGCACGAGTTTGTGCGTTTGGCCGAGCAACACAACTTGCCGCGCATCGTCAGTGTGCAAAATGCGTACTGCTTGGTCAACCGCGTGCCTGAAAACGGTTTGGATGAAACCATGCACCGTTTGAATGTGTCTTTGTTGGCCTATTCACCGCTGGCATTCGGTCTTCTCACCGGCAAATACGACGAGTCCGGTTTCTTGGGTGACAACGCCCCCAAGGAAGGCCGCATCTCTAAATATGAAAGCGTTCGCAAGCAACGTTGGGCCCGCCCGGATGCACTGGCTGCAGCCAAGCGCTACAACCAACTCGCCCGCGACAACGGCATGACGCCGACCGACATGGCGCTGGCGTTTTGCTACACGCAGTGGCGAGTGGCCAGCACCATCATTGGCGTGACCTCTGTGGCGCAATTGGACGAAGATTTGGATGCTTGGGGCAAAACCCTCACCCCAGAGATGCTCAAGGCGATTGACGAGATCCGTTGGGAAATGCGCGACCCGGCGATTTGATGCTCATGGAACTCTTTTTATCCATCGCTTACCCGCTGTCGGCTGCGCTGGCCGCCTATTTGATTGGCTCACTCTCGTTCGCGGTGCTGGTCAGTCGCCTGATGGGCTTGGCCGATCCGCGTTCCTACGGCAGCCAAAACCCCGGCGCGACCAATGTGCTGCGTTCAGGCAATAAATTGGCGGCAGTATTGACATTGCTGCTTGACGGTATCAAGGGCTGGTTGCCGGTTTGGGCGGTGGTGCGTTACGGCAGCACTTGGGGCTTGGCTGAAGGCACATTGGCCATGGTGGCGCTGGCGGCGTTTGCCGGTCATGTTTGGCCGGTGTTTTTTCGTTTCAAAGGTGGCAAGGGCGTGGCCACGGCAGCAGGTGTGTTGTTTGGTATCGACCTGTGGTTGGGCCTGGCCACGTTGGCCACTTGGTTGATCGTGGCGTTTTTCACCCGCTATTCTTCCTTGGCCGCTTTGGCGGCAGCGGCATTTGCCCCAGCCTATTATTTTTTAGGCAACCGCGTGGTCTGGTATGTGGACAACCGCGTGCTGTTGGCTGCGGTGGTCATGAGCGGCATCCTGGTGTGGCGGCATCAATCTAATATTGCCAAGTTGATACGCGGTGAGGAAAGCCGAATTGGTAAGAAATGAGTTTTGCTAATTGAAGTCACGCTTTGGCCGAACCATCCGACCTGGTTGGCATTCCTGCGGTTAGAAGACACGCTTGGCCGAACCATCCGGTGCGCTTTTTTTCTACGCGTTCGCTCGAAAAAAACGCCCCCTCCGATTCGGCCTGAAGCACTCTTTTTGGTTGAAGCTGGGTCTCTTGAACCGCAGAAATGCAGTCGGAGAAAAACTGCGAGTGGATAAGCGACATGGCGGGCGGGCCGACGCGAACGTTGCCGTAGGCGGTGAGCGGCGACCGACCCGGCATGGCGTGAAGGTTTCACTCAGCATTAATCGGAGTCTGACCCCAATTACCAATTAATTGGAACCTGACCCCAATTAATCATTAACCAATGCATCAATCTCGGAAATTGTCAAAGCTCAGTGGCAAATCAGGCATGTCTTTG
>CAMDSU010000183.1 GCA_945907335.1 Bordetella parapertussis
ATTTGGATTTCATCAAACTGCGGGGCTTTGACCTGTACCGCAGATGGTGCCGTTTGCATGACCATTTCTTTGTAATAGCGCTCTGGCTTGGCCATCACATAGTCTTTGTACAAGTAGTAGTCTTCAATGATTTTTTGCAGCGTGATACCAAAGAAAAAATGCCGAATGTCTTTTTTTTCAAGCGCGTCCTTGTAGAACAACTCGAAACCGTATTCGATCTTTTCTTTGAACTCAGCTTCAGTACGTACCACCATAAATGTCCACATTTCCAATAAAAAAACACGTCAAAATCATATCCAACGTTTCACGCCAGTCTTGCCAAATATTCTAGGCCGACCATGTTTTCCACAGCCCCATTATGTGATCGGACGCAGTTGATAAATATTGATGTTGATCAAAAGATTTTTAATGGAATTAAATCAAAAATATTATCAATTGAATAATTTACAAATACAAAAATACAAATAAAGACAGGCTTTTACACAGTAGCTACTGGTGCCGCAGGCGAGCCAATCGCACCGGGCAAACGCAAAGGCGGAGCCGTCAGCAAAAACCGGTGACGCTGATGCGCTCGTAACCAATCGGCCAATGGGGTCAGGTGCCAGAGTTCCCCCAAATGCACGCCCAGTTTGAACAAACAGTGTTCATGCAAAGGCAAACTGGCGCAGGCACCGTCACCGGGCAATGCCGGATGGGTTTCCACCGCATAGTTGTCTGCGATCAAAGCAATCAAGCCACTGTCGGTGATCCATTGTTTGAGTTTTTCATCACGTCCGTCCAAGGCGCATCCGGTGCGGGCCAATACACCCGCATCCGGTTGGCGATTCATTTGCAGCAGCACCTGCCCATAGCCGGTGTGTATGCAAACCATGTCCCCACTTTCAATTTCGATACGGTCTTTGTCGAGTATGCGCATCCATGTGTCGTAACCCACCGCCTCACCGGTGTGCCCCAGATGCGCGTGCAAATCAACCATCACAGCACGGCCTTGTACACAGCGCTCTGCCATGACCTCTATGCCCAATGCCTTGGCGTACGAGGTGGAAGTTTTAGGAATATTGATGAAATCAAAAATGCCTGCACCATCGGCTTTGTCAGGTCCCACCACGTCCACACCCGCGCGAAATCCGTTGTAGTAGAGCGGTTCAGGCACGCCGTCTCCATCGGCATCAAACATAGAGCCCGCATGCGCCAAGCTGTCCCATTGCGTGCTGTACTGCAAATGCATGACCACCAAATCATCACTGATCACATCGGTACACAAAGGGTCATCGCACCACAGTTGGTAGTTCATATTGGGTTTACCGTTGCGCACCGTAGGACGCAGCACGGGAGCGCTGCGCCTGGGGTTGAGCACGCTGCCGCCCGGAAAATCCAAGGGCAAACTCAGGTTGAACGTGATGCCATGCTTGACCTCGGCCATGCCTTGCATGACTTTGTCCGGGGTCAATAAATTCATGCGGCCCGCTTGGTCATCCGGACCAAAATCGCCCCAGGTTGAGCCAGGCGGTCTGTGCTTCCAACGGGTCGAATGGCTCATGGTGTGTGGCCCTGAATTAAAAAATTTGGGAGGTCAGTATCGGTTGTAAATTTCCAAAGCCTTGAGCATGGATTTTTCCTGCTGAATGATGGAAATCATTTTGGATTCTTTGTCGTCGTACTGCTTGAGCAATGCAATGACCTTCTCTGCAGCAGCGGCTGGCACCACCACCACACCATCCGTGTCACCCACGATGTAGTCACCAGGATGGACCCATATATCGCCGCATTTCACAGGCACTTGTTTTTCTACACCGACCATGCGACCGACCGATGTGGCGGGTGTCACGCGGCGCGACCACACAGGAAAACCAATGCGGCGCAATTCAGCCACATCGCGCACAGCACCATCGATCACCGCACCCGCCAGACCGCGCACCTTGGCCGTGGTACCCATGAGGTTGCCCATGGCAGCGATATCTATGCCATCTTGCATCACATAGACCAAGATGGAACCTGCAGGCGCTTGGTCGAGCAATTCCAAAGCCAAGTTTGGGTACTTGCGGGTATCGTTCTTCAACACGGGTCGCAACACTGCGGTAGCAGCGCGGCCCACCACGCGCGAATCAAAAATTGGCTTCATATCCGCCGACATCCAACCGCGTGCACCGGTGGCCTCTTCAATCGCATCAGCAATATTGCCCGTGCTGTTTTCTGGCAACGACAAGGCTGCGATGATTTGTTCTTCGGTCATAGACCATGCGGTGAGACTGAATGACAAGCCCCACATGAAAAATAACGAGTAAAACAATCTACGCATCTTGTTCTCCTTGGCAAATCAATAGACTTAACGATTCAAATCGCATCATACTAATTCATGGAGCAATGCTTGCGTGCCTACTTCTGATTCGCTATCCATTTGGCTTTGCGCTTTTGCCGCCAGCGTATCCAACCGGTCAACAACAATGCCAAAGGCAATAATCCCGAGACAAATGCAAGTATGCGTCCTGTCAATCCAAATGCTTCTCCATTGTGCAGGGGATGCAACCAATCAAAAAATACGTCTCCTGAACTTACCTTCAACGCATCACGGCTGGCGAGAACTTCGCCAGAAAATTGATCGATCCAAACAAAGGTTTTGGGAAATCTTTGACTGGGTTCATTAGGCTGTTGAAGACGCAAGACATAGACATCTTCCACTTTGATGGGCGCTTCAATCCAGCGCAATTTGGCAGTTGGAAAAACCGCAAGTCCCGCAGATACTGCTTGGTCAGCCGTGATGCGTTTTGTGCCAGGCATGGGAACGGCTGAATACACGGTTTGTTTTTCCATTCGCACAGAAAAAAGATTCATCACTGGCTCTACCCATTGCGGCGTAGCCAGCCCCACGCCTGTGACCACCATCAACAGCAACAACACCGCACCGTAAGCACCGGTGTAACTGTGCATGTCGTAAATGGCTTTTTTGCTTCCAGTACGAACTTTGGGAATGGCTTTGACAAAGCGATGTTTACCCCGTGGTAACCACAAGTAAACGCCCAACACCACACTGACCAGTAATGCCATGCCCAGCAGACTGACTAGAACCGTTCCCGATTTACCCATCAATAAGGAATAGTGAAGGTCATATACCCAAGTCACCAAATAATCACCCCACATGCGGGCATTGAGCACAGCGCCAGAGTTGGGATCCAAGGCGACAACCATGGGCGCAAAAACATTCGGGTCTGTTTCTTCGGGTTTCAAATACCTGGCAAACACCACTTGGTCTGTGCTGCGTGGAATTTCAACGCGCCAAGCTCCTTTTCGCTCTGGAAACTGTGTATGCAAATGGTCAAACCAAGCTTGAACAGAGAGGGTTGGTTGCGTCACAGAGTGGTTCACCAACTCAGGGTTTAACCACCGATCAATCTCAGGATAGAACACCAAAAAACTGCCAGTCAACCCGAGCAGGGCAAATGCCCCGCCGAGTGACAAGCCCAGATACAGGTGCAGCTTCAAGAGATAGCGACGCATCAACATATGTTTTAAGGTTTAAAACTTAACAATGGCTGTCAAGAAAAAAGACCTGGGAGCACCCGCAGAAAAATATGGTGTTGAAGTCGTACTCGAAGTGCTAATCGCGTTGCCATCCCACACATCAGAAGCATA
>CAMDSU010000184.1 GCA_945907335.1 Bordetella parapertussis
CACATCGCCTTGCGCGGTCACCACTTCCAAGCCCAGACACATGTCGCGCGTATTGCCGTAACGCAGCACTTGGGTGCCGCCCGCGTTGCTGGCCAAGTTGCCGCCCAGCGTGCAACTGCCTTCAGACGCTAAGCTGAGTGCAAACAAAAACCCCGCCTGCTCAGCGGCCTGTTGCACCTGTTGAAGAATGCAACCAGCGTCTGCGGTGAGCGTGGCGTTGGCTGGGTCAATGTGGCGCACTTGGTTCATGCGCTGCAAGTTGATGACCACTTCGCGACCTGAAGTGTCTGGCGTGGAGCCCATCACCAAACCCGTGTTGCCGCCTTGCGGCACCATCGCCGCGCCAACAGCAGCGCATGCTTTGACCACTGCAGATACTTCGGCGGTTGTCCCAGGGCGCACCACGCACAATGCCTTTCCGTGTTCGCGGCCGCGCCAGTCGCGCTCGTACGCAGTCAAGCCTTCACCGGTGAGTACATGAGCGTCGCCGGTGATCAGGCGCAAGCTGTCAATCAACTTGCTCATGGTTTGTTCATGTCGACATTGGTTGTCGCATCAGTTGCGCTGTGTGATGTATCGATGGGCTGGTTTTGTGCGATTTCCACTTGCTTGGCCAAAGCTGCGTGCTGTAAACGCCATCTCACATGCATGGCACTGGCTGCGAACAACACCAAACACAAACCCACCTCAATGGCTGCGTACAAATTGCTGGGCCAGCGGTCGCCGCTCCAACGAATCACACCTTCAGCAAAATACAACCACACCACCAAGGTGACCCAGCGGTAGGTGTACATGCGGTTTTTTAACAAGCCAGCCAAAGGCAAGCACAAGGGCAAGGCTTTGAGTACCAACCAGGAACCGCCCGGTCGCAAGGGTGCCAACCACAACTCCCAAGCAAGCGATAGAACAATCAGGCTGAGCAGACTGCCCACGGCCATGAAACGGGTGAGTCGGGCGTGTCGGTAAGCGGCGGAAGTGGGCGTCATATTCAATGGCATGATAGAGACCATGATTGTGTCGTATATCCAAAAACTATTGCGTCAGACGCGCGCTTTTCCCTGGCGTCAGACTTTGTTGCGTTTGCGCCAACGGTTTGCCGAAGACCGTTTGGGACAATCCGCAGGCGCACTGACCTTCACCACAACGATTGCATTGGTACCGTTGATCACTGTGTCGCTGGCAGTAGTCACAGCCTTCCCATTGTTTGACAAATTTCAGAATGTCTTGCAGCGTTGGTTGATTGAAAGCCTGATACCCGACAGCATTTCTCGCCAAGTGCTGGGCTATCTCACGCAATTCACCACCAAGGCCAGTCGGCTTGGTGTGGTCAGCTTTGCTGCACTGATGTTTTCTGCGTTGGCCTTGGTATTCACCATCGACCGCAGTCTGAATGCAATTTGGCGTGTCAACAAGGTTCGTCCTTGGGGCCAGCGGTTGATGCTTTACTGGGCGGCATTGACCTTGGGCCCTGTGCTGGTGGCTGCTGGCTTGGTCACCATGGCATCGGTGATTTTGTGGTCCGGCGGCTCGTTGCGCAGCCAAAGCCCGACCATGAAACTGGCATTGGACGCGCTCGAATTTGTGCTGTTGTGGGGCGGTATTTCTGCGCTGTATCGGTTTGTACCGAACACGCACGTGCCTTGGCGGCAAGTCTTAGGTGGCAGTTTGGGAACCACCTTGGTGCTGGAGATTGCGCGCAGTTTACTCACCTGGTATTTGGCCCGTATATCCACGTTTTCGTTGGTCTACGGCGCGTTTGCCACTGTGCCAATTTTGTTGGTGTGGATTTACATGACATGGGTGATCGTGTTGCTCGGGGCGGTGCTGGTGGCGAGTTGGCCGGGCTTGCGCATGGGACATGTGCGCGAGAGACAAGCCCCGGGAGCTTTTTTTCAGTTGGCGCTGGATACCTTGCGTGAACTCAAACGCAAGCAAGCCGAGGGCGTGCACGGCGATGATTTGCAATCGTTGGCAGAGCGCTTAGGTGCTGACCCCTTGCAAATGCAATTGGTGTTGGAGCAATTGCAACAACTCGATTGGGTGGGATTGCTTGACGAAAACCAGCCATCGTCCCCGCCGCGCTATGTGATTTTGGTGGACTGGCGCAGCACTCGCGTGGCGCCTTTGATCAAACAAATGCTGCTGGCGGACGAACCCGGCAGTGCTGCCATGCACAAGCAATGGAACAACTGGCTATTGGCCGACGTGCTTTAAGGCATTGTGCGGGGCTGAGTTTGAGCAACAGCTCTGTCAGGCAATACGCAAGAACGCTTTCAACGCATCCAAGGTTTCATCCGGCGACTCGCTCATCTGGTGGTGACCGTTGGGAATCATCACCACCTTTAAATCAATGCCTTTTTCTTTGGCGTGTTTGATCAAAGGCTGTGCGCCTTTGGGCGTGGTCATTTGATCGGCGTCGCCCAGCACCATCAGCACCGGAGACTTCACCGCCGCCATGGCTTCTAAGCCTTGGTCGTAGCTGTTACAAGCGTTGAACCCGGTGTAAAAAACATTCACGCTGGTGTTACTGGCTAACACGCGGCGACCCAAGGCCAGACTCGCGCCAAACACCCAACTGCCCGCCCCCGATGGTGGCGCGAGCGTAGCGCGTGAAAACACATTCGTCATTTGCAAGGCCTTGGCCGGTGTGTCGCGCGACGCATCCAGCAAAGCTTGCGAAACTTGCATGGGGTAGGCGGTTCCTACCAAGGCCAAATGCGTGACGCGCTCGCCCAAATCCGCAGCGGCTTGCAAGCAAATCAGTGAGCCGAAACTGTGGCCTGCAAGTGCTGCGCTCTTGATGCCCATGGCATCCAACAAGCCTTTGACAAACACAGCACCTTCTTGCACCGTGGCCGGCGGTGCGCCTGCGCTTTTGCAATGGCCAGGCAGATCAATCGCCAATACGTTCCAGCCATGGTGCGCCAGATAGCGGCTTTGCAGCAACCAGACACTGTGGTCGCACAACACGCCGTGCACCAGCACGACGGTCGGTTGCGACGGGTTGAAATCCTTGCCGCCGGTATAGGCGTAACTGCGGTGACCGTTCACATCGATGTACATGGCGTTTTCCTTTAAACGGCTTTTTCAGCGGCACGCAAGGCACGCTTCAAGTCATCGATCAAATCGGCCGGGTCTTCCAGCCCGACGGATAAACGGATGGTGCCCGCACCAATGCCTGCAGACGTCAGCGCCTCGTCACTCATGCGGAAATGCGTGGTGCTGGCCGGGTGAATCACCAGCGATTTGCTGTCGCCCACATTGGCCAAATGGCTGAACAACTTCAATGCTTCGATGAACGCGCGGCCTTGCTCGCGCGTGCCTTTGATGTCAAAGCTGAACACCGAACCCGCGCCGCGTGCGCCGCCGCGCAACAGCTTTTGCGCCAGCGCATGGCTGGGGTGGTTTTCCATCAACGGGTGACCGACGCGCGAGACCAGCGGATGCGCCGCTAAAAAATCGACAATTTTTTCAGTGTTCGCCAAATGCCGTTCCATGCGCAAAGGCAGCGTTTCCATGCCTTGCAAAATCAACCAGGCCGAGTGTGGACTGAGACACGCGCCGAAGTCGCGCAAGCCCTCGCGGCGTGCTCGCAGCAGAAACGCGCC
>CAMDSU010000185.1 GCA_945907335.1 Bordetella parapertussis
CAAGTGCGGCTTGTCCAAATCGGACTGATTGCACAACAAAAAATAACGCTCAGTGGCCAATGGCAAGAACTCCAATTTGAAGCGCCTTGCCGGCGTTTCCACGCCAAAGCCCACATCGGCCATGCCACTGGCCACATAGGCGGCCACGGCTGCGTGGGTGAACTCAGCCTGCTCGTACCCGGCAATTTGCGATGGATCGACCTGCGCTTTTTTCAAAAAACATTCAAGCAAAAACCGTGTGCCGCTGCTTGGTTGACGGTTGACAAACCGCAAACCTTTACGGGTGAGGTCTTTCATCGCGTAAATTTTGTGTGGATTACCACTGGCGACCATAAAGCCTTGGCGTCGGGTGGCCACATGGATGATGCGGTTTTGCTTGGGAACCAACCAACGCGAATAGTGTTTGAAACCGGTCTCTTCAAACTCGCCCTGGGGAATATGAAAACCTGCGATTTCACAAGCCCCTTCGTACAGCGAGGCCACCGCTTCGATACTGCCGACGTATTTACGCTCTACTTGCAAACCCGAAGCTTTTAGGTTTTCAATCATTTTTTCAACCGCAAACCCGTGGCTGGCATGAACGCGCAAGGCATCATTATTGATAGACAACAAGCGCCCGATTTCCCCCTCAAGCTCTGAAGCCAAGGTTTCCAGCATGGGTGTGAGTCTGGCGTTGATGCGATGGCCGGCCCAGACCAGTTTTTCTGCCAGCGGTGTGAGGGTTGAGCCTTTGCCACGCTCCATGTTCAGCAATGGCATGCCCAACTGCGCCTCCCCCTGCCTGATCAAGCTCCAAGCGTGTCGATATGAGGCGCCTGTTTTTTTGCAGGAACCCGACAAACTGCCGTGGCCCTGTACCTCCGCCAGCAACTCAAGCAGCCTAGGCGCCAGATTTTGGCCGCCGGCGTCGCTGATCGTCCATTGGGGTTTGATCGAGACTTTATGCATTCAGGTATATATGCTTTGTTCAGCATATTAGTTGTGTGTGGCAAATCAATCATACCTGAGGTACTTATACATATTGCAGTGGCTCAGTGCTTACCCTAGACTGCATTATGCTGGGAAAGCATACGTTAAAGTCAGCAGTGCGAATTTAATTTACCCCCCAAAAAAATTGGAGACATCATGAGTTCACCTGCTGACGCAACAAGCACCATGTCAGACACGACACCGGGTTTCTTATCTAAAGAACGCATCATTGCGGGAGAAGGATACAACCGATGGTTGGTCCCTCCTGCAGCGCTTGCCATCCATTTGTGTATCGGAATGGCTTATGGTTTTTCTGTGTTCTGGCTACCCTTGTCCAAAGCCTTGGGCATCAAAGAACCGCTGAAATGCGGCGCAGATATCGGGTTCTTCCAAGAGCTTTTCACCAGCACGTGTGACTGGAAAGTCTCCACCTTGGGTTGGATGTACACCTTATTTTTTGTGCTGCTCGGTAGCTCTGCGGCGTTGTGGGGTGGTTGGCTCGAACGTGCCGGCCCACGCAAAGCCGGTGTAGTGAGCGCCATATGCTGGTGCGGCGGTATGTTGATTGCGGCCTTGGGTGTGTACACCCACCAGTTTTGGTTGATGCTGTTAGGTTCCGGTGTCATTGGCGGCATTGGTTTGGGTTTAGGTTACATCTCTCCCGTCAGCACCTTGATCAAATGGTTCCCGGACCGCCGCGGCATGGCTACTGGTATGGCCATCATGGGTTTCGGTGGCGGCGCCATGATCGGTTCACCTTTAGCTGCAGAATTGATGAAGTACTTTGCAACAGACCTAGAAGTAGGTGTATGGCAAACCTTTGTGTGTATGGCCGTGGTGTATTTCGTTTTCATGATGTCAGGTGCTTTGGGCTACCGCATTCCAGCCACAGGTTGGAAGCCTGCCGGTTGGACACCACCTGTGCAACAAGCCAGCAACACCATGATCACCCAAAACCATGTGCATGTCAGCAAGGTGTGGGGCATTCCACAATTTTGGATGGTGTGGGTGGTGCTTTGTATGAACGTGTCTGCGGGCATTGGCGTGATTGGCATGGCCAGCCCGATGTTGCAAGAGGTATTTGGCGGCGCATTGATTGGTATTGAAGCCAAATACAACGACTTAGACAAAACACAACTGACCATGATTGCCAGTGTTGCCGCAGGTTTTACGGCCTTGCTCAGCCTCTTCAACATTGGTGGCAGGATCATCTGGGCCAGCCTTTCAGACAAACTCGGCCGCAAACTCACCTACGTCGTGTTTTTTGTTTTGGGCGCTGCCCTGTATGCATCCGTACCTGCTTCGGCCATGGCTGGCAACCAACTGTTGTTTGTCGCTGCGTTCTGCATTATCTTGAGCATGTACGGCGGCGGCTTTGCCACGGTGCCTGCTTACCTGGCTGATTTGTTTGGCACGCAAATGGTCGGCGCCATCCATGGCCGCTTGTTGACTGCGTGGGCGACTGCGGGCATTTTGGGCCCAGTGGTGGTGAATTACATGCGCGACTACCAACTCGGCTTAGGCCTTCCCCGCGAGCAGGTTTACAACCAAACCATGTTCATCTTAGTTGGCATGCTGGTGGTGGGCTTGATTGCCAACCTGATGATCCGCCCGGTGAATGCCAAACATTTCATGACACCCGAAGAACTGGCGCACGAGAAAAAACTCGCGCATGAAAAAGCCAGCGCGTCTGAAGTAGGTGGCAATGCACACGGTAGTGCGGTTCATTCCAGCCCGCTTTGGGTGGTATTTGCTTGGACGGCCGTGGGTATTCCATTGGCATGGGGCATCTACCGCACCTTGCAAAGTGCGGGCAAATTCTTTAACTGAAATCATCCATGAACAAATCTGTCGAAGCACCTGAACTGCAAACGGTCAGCAGGCTGTTGCCCGAATTCACCGAGATGCCGGGCGGCTTGTTGCCGTTATTGCATGCTGTGCAAGAAGCGCTGGGATTCATTCCTGCAAGCGCTGTGCCTTTGGTCGCTGAGGCGATGAACTTATCGCGCGCTGAGGTGCACGGGGTCATCACTTACTACCACTTCTTTCGCAGCAAAGCGCCCGGCAAGCATGTGGTTCAAGTCTGCCGTGCCGAGGCCTGTCAGGCTTGCGGTGGCGAGCAATTGTTAGCAGATATTGAACAAGCATTGGGGTGCAAATTGCATGAAACCAGCGCCGATGGCTTGTATTCACTTGAGCCTGTGTATTGCTTGGGTTTGTGTGCCTCCTCACCCGCTGTACAAATTGATGACAGGCTGTATGCGCGTATGGACAAAACACGCTTGGCGCGACTTGTTGCTGACATCGGGAGCACCTCATGATCACCGTGTTTGTTCCTTGCGACAGTGCCGCGTTGGCCGCCGGTGCGGATGAGGTCGTGGATGCTTTGCACAAAGAGGCCACCGCTCGTGGTGGTGTAGCCATCGATGTGCAACGCAACAGTTCACGAGGCATGTTCTGGCTTGAACCTCTGGTTGAAGTCGTGACTGCCAAAGGCCGTATGGCTTACGGCCCGGTAGCTTTTGAAGATGTGCCCTCTTTGTTCGATGCGGGTTTTTTGAATGGCGGCGCGCATGCCTTGTCGCTGGGTTTGACAGACGACATCGCTTATCTGTCCAAACAACAGCGCCTGACCTTT
>CAMDSU010000186.1 GCA_945907335.1 Bordetella parapertussis
CATTTCTTCTAATGCCAGGAATCCTTTTTCACGGCCGTGGCCGCTGCGTTTGACGCCACCAAATGGCAGCTCCACGCCACCGCCTGCGCCGAATGAATTGATGAACACTTGCCCGCACTTCAGTGCCTTGGCAACGCGTTGCTGACGCCCGCCGTTTTCGGTCCAAACGGCTGCCAGCAAACCGTAGTCGGTGCCGTTGGCCAAAGCAATCGCATGCGCTTCATCGGTGAAAGGCATGGCCGCCAACACAGGCCCGAAAACCTCTTGGTGAGCCAAGGGATGGTCTGGCGGCACGGCTCCGAAAAATGTGGGCATCACGTAATAGCCGCCCGCCGGAACGCCGGGGTCGATTTGTCCTTGCGCCAATACAGGCAGACCGCTGGCCTTGGCTTGTTCGATAAAGCGGTTGACGCGTTGTTGTTGGCTGGGGTTGACCACGGGCCCGCAGTCGAGGTTCATCTCGGGGGTGCCCACACGCACTTGTTTGAATTTTTCTGCGACCAGCGCCACAAATTTGTCGTGTATGGATTGCTGCACCAACAAGCGACTGCCAGCGGTACAAGTTTGTCCGGTGTTTTGGATGATGCCGCGCACCACGGTGGTTGCAGCAAGCTCGAGGTTGGCATCTTCAAACACCAAGTGCGGTGATTTGCCGCCGAGTTCTAAGGTGCATTTCACCGCATGTTTGGCGGCGGCTTGTTGAATCAATACACCCACTTCATTGGAACCTGTGAAGCTGATGAAATTGATGTCGGGATGGTTGGACAATGCCGCGCCAGCTTCTTCGCCCAGACCGCTCACGATATTCAAAGCCCCACGGGGGAAACCTGCTTGCAGCGCGAGTTCTGCGATACGCAAACAACTCAAACAGGCGTCTTCAGCAGGCTTGACCACCACCGCGTTACCCATGGCCAAAGCTGGTGCGATGCTGCGGCCCATCATTTGCGCGGGGTAATTCCAAGGAATGATGTGCGCTGTGACGCCCAAGGGTTCACGCAATAAATTGACTTGGTAGCCGTTCAAAAAGGGAATGACTTCGCCGTGAACCTTGTCAGCGGCACCGCCATAAAACTCGAAATAGCGCGACAACACCACCATGTCGTTGCGGGCGGTGGTCATGGGCTTGCCGGTGTCGCGGGCTTCGAGTTGCGCCAATTCTTCCGCGTGTGTGGTGATCAGTCGGCCAAGCGTTTGCATCAACCGACCGCGCTCGGTGGCGCTCAATAGCCCCCATTCACCCGACAAAGCCGCACGTGCTGCACGCACCGCCAGATCAATGTCGCGGGCGTCCGAGCGAGGAATGTGTTCAAACACGTTGCCATCCACCGGTGAACGAACTTCTAAAGTGTTGCCACTGACGGCCTGACAGGCTTTGCCGTCGATGATCATGTGCGCCATGCTGCTGTTTCCTAAAAACTGAACCTGTCGATTGTGGCTGAGTTGACCGCAGTTTTTTGGGCGCGACTAGGGAAATTACTTAGTCAATTCCCTCGTAAAACTGAGCCTCTTCATACAGTGCATCAAAAAAGAATGCAGCGCAAAGGCCAAGGCCATCATTCGATGACTTTGACACCTTTCCAAAACGCCACGCGGCCTTTGATTTCTTCGGCCTGCGGTTTTGGGTCTGCGTAATACCAGACGGCATCGTTGTTCAACTCGCCGTTGACCAGCAACGATAAATAGCTGGCCTGGCCTTTCCAAGCGCACAAGGTTTTATGGTTGCTTGGGGACACATAGTCTTTGTTCAAGGCGTCTGCGGGAAAGTAATGGTTGCCTTCTACCAAAACGGTGTCGTTGCTCTCGGCAACCACGGTGTCGTTCCAAATGGCTCTCATGTTGAAGTCTCCTGTGTGTGGGGAATATCCAGCCAGAGCAGGCCGAAAAGATGTTGCGGGTCGGTCCACACCGGACCGGCTTGCAGACCCGCTGATTGTGCAGCCTGTTGCACGCCCGCGATGGTGAACTTGTGCGAGTACTCGGTGTGCAGGGTTTCGCCTTCATGGAAAGCATAAGCGCGGCCGTTCAAATGCACGGTTTGCGCTTTCATGCTGAGCAAATGCATTTCAATGCGTTGCAGTGGCGCGTTGTAAAACGCACTGTGCGTAAATTGCGTTAAATCAAAATCACTACCCAGTTCGCGGTTGGCGCGTGCCAGCAAGTTGAGGTTGAAGGCAGCGGTCACGGCTTGCGCGTCGTTGTAGGCGGCATGTAAAACATCGGGTGACTTGATCAAGTCCACACCCAGCAGCAATGCGCCGCCTTTCAGGTGTTGCGCGCAGTTATTGAAAAATGTTTGCGCTTGCTGAGGTGAAAAATTGCCAATGGTCGAGCCCGGAAAAAACGCCACACGCTTGCCTGTTTGCGGCAGTGCGGCGGGCAGTTGCCATGCGCTGGTGTAGTCGGCCACCATCGGTTGAATCTGCAAAGCGGGGAATTCTTTTTTCAACAAAGCACTGGCTGTTTGCAAGTGTGCGCCGGAAATATCCATGGGCACATAGCGTGCAGGTTTTGATGCAGCTTTCAACAGCAAGCGGATTTTTTGCAATGAGCCCGCACCGAATTCGATGATGTCTGCGTGCTCGCCCATATGCGCTGCCATGTCCGCAGCATGTGTTTGCAAAATGGACACCTCGGTGCGCGTGGGGTAGTACTCGGGTAAGTCGCAGATGCGGTCAAACAGCGCAGAACCGGCTTGGTCATAAAAATATTTCGGTGAAATGCTTTTGGGCGTGTGCGACAAAGCCGCTTGTATGTCCTGCATGAATTGCAGTCGTTCAGTGTCAGTAGCGGTCATGTTCTAAGTATTTATAAATCTTTGGCCAGACGCAAACCGCTGAATTGCCAGCGTGCATGTGCAGGGAAAAAATTGCGATAGGTGTCGCGGCTGTGTTGCGGTGAGGTGGCCAGACTGCTGCCGCGCAACACTTGTTGGCCGACCATGAATTTGCCGTTGTACTCGCGCACTGCGCCGCTGGCCGGCACAAATCCGGGGTAGGGCTCGTAAGCAGAGCGGGTCCATTGCCACACTTGCGCGTGCATGTCGTGCATGTCGGCGTGGCTGCTGGCGACTTCCCATTCGAACTCGGTAGGCAAACGCGCACCCGCCCATTGCGCGTAGGCAGACGCTTCGTAAAAACTCAGGTTGGCCACAGGTGCAAGCGGGTTGAGGGTTTGCACACCGTTCAAGCCAAACACTTGCCATTGGTCTGAGGGTGCACGCGGGTCGTTCGGTGCCAGCCAATACAGCGGGTATTGCCAATCGTTTTGCAGCACTTGGGCGCGGCCTTCGGACAGCCACAAGTCTGCGTTGTCATAGCCGCCGTCCTTGATGAACGCCAAATACTCGCCGCAGTTCACCAAGCGGTTGGCGATTTGAAAGCCTTGCACAAAACGGTGGTGCGCCGGGCTTTCATTGTCAAACGCAAAACCTGTTTCATCAACGGCGCGGCCTAATGTGCGCAAACCTTCATCGAATGACAACCATTGCAAGTCCGCGTTGCTGGCGCTGGCGTGTTTGAAGTGACTGTCGTAGGCTGGCAGCAGCGGGTTGCAAGACAGCAAATGCAATGCATCGGTGAGCAGCAATTC
>CAMDSU010000187.1 GCA_945907335.1 Bordetella parapertussis
CGCTGGACCAGAAATTTACTTGGAAGACTTGATCTTTCATCAAGAGCACTCTATTGTTAGTCAAAGTCTTGCTGCTACGCAGTCCTCTTGGGTCACCAACGGTGATGGATTTGGAGTTGCTTGGTACACGAAACGAACAACTCCTGGCCTGTTCAAAGACGTATTACCTGCCTGGAACGATAGCAACCTAAGATCAATTGCAGCACATATACAAACCCGTATGTTTTTTGCGCATGTTCGCGCAACGACAGGTACTGCCGTAAATAGGAGTAATTGCCATCCATTCATTTGGCAAAACTGGACCTTCATGCATAACGGAAAGATAGGTAACTGGCACGAGTGCAGAAAAGATGTGGAGGACTTGATTGACCACGTACATTACCCGCACAGGGAGGGCACCACCGATAGTGAGGCACTTTTCTTAGTGGCACTAAGTAAAGGATTGATCCACGATCCGATTTCTGCCATCAAAGCAACCCTGCGCGATGTGACCCGAATCATGGACAATCACAATTCAGATGAGCCAATGCGTATTTCCTGCGCACTGACAAATGGCAACGAAATGTGGGCTTTCAGATATTCAAGCGACGATAAATCACCCAGCATGTATTTCGGTTCCCCTTATACCCGCGCCAGCGAAAAAGGTTTGAATCCAATCACCACAATTGCCTCAGAACCTTCAGATTCCGATGCAACGCATTGGTTCAAGGTTGACGAAAGACAAGGTATCCATTGGACTGAGCGCGGGTTAGATCATTTCGAAATCAACTTGTAGCTCTTTTCAAGTCTTTTCTTAGTGACAAATTTACAAAAGTGCTGAAAAATCGTAATTTTCAATTTTTAGTCAATTACAAGAAATGTTACCCACTCCGTAATGCCTGTATTGCATGGAACGCCGAATCAAAGCTGTTGTGAAATTGACTTGCAGATTTCAAAAAATGAAGTTTTTGAAAAAAGAAACACCAAATGAACATGAGCACAATTTGTCATTGCAAACACTGGTACATGGCCGCACTCATGTGCGTAGCAGCCCAAGTTTTGGCGGCCCAGCCTTTTAGCTTTGTGGCCTTGGGTGACTTGCCTTACGGTCAGGCGGCCCAAGGATACGCGTCCTACAAATCGCTGATCCGTTCTATCAACCAAGAACATCCCGTTTTTTCGATCCACATCGGTGACTTCAAATCAGGCTCTTCGCTGTGTTCGGATGAAGAGTCCCATGTGCAACTAGGGCATTTTGGCTCGTTTGACAGCGCTCTGGTCTTCACGCCAGGCGACAACGAATGGACTGACTGCCACCGCGCCAACAATGGCGGTCATGATCCCCTGGAGCGCCTGCAGACTTTGCGTGCCACTTTTTACAAGCCGGGTTTGTCGATGGGTAAGCAGCCGCTGCCTGTGCTGAACCAGTCGGTGACGACACCGGCATTTGCCAAGTTTGTAGAAAACCAGCGCTGGGATCACCAGGGCGTGGTGTTTGCCACGCTACACATCGTGGGCAGCAACAACAACTTTGAAGTGCGTGACCCGCGTGCCGCAGCTGAATTTTTTGAGCGTGACAAGGCCAATATCGCTTGGATACATGAAGCCTTTGCAAGCGCCACACAGACACAGGCCAAAGCCATCGTGCTGAACATGCACGCTGACGTGTTTGAAGTCAAAAGCCTGTGGGAAGACTTTCCTGCGCACTCGGGTTTCCGTGCCAGCATTGGCGAGACCTTGCTGCCCCTAGCGGCGCAATCCAAAATCCCGGTGCTGTTGATCCACGGCGACAGCCATGTTTTCCGCTTTGACCAGCCCTTTACGCTGAACAAAAAGCCAATCACCCAACTCACTAGGCTGGTAGTGCCCGGTGCCGGTGACGTGCGCGCAGTGCATGTGACGGTAGACACTCGCCAGCGAAACCCCTTCGCGGTGCGCTTGTTGGAGCCAGCTACCGCGCCCTGATTAGCCAAGGCCATTAGCAGATTTATGCTTTCAAGCTGATAAATCAATTCTTGGCAAACTGACAGCCCTGCCAAAAGCATCTGTCCTTTTGGTTATAGGCCTTGTTTCATTGACTGCTGCACTTGATTGAAGCTGCCCTCCTCGGCTTTGTAATTCCAAGCCAAAGTGCTGAGCTGCATACAAGTTGCTGCTTTGAAGCGCTGATCCAATCTTGTGCAGATAGGGATCAGAAGAAATGCTTGGGTCAAAGTTGATCAGTGCAGTGAAGGCCAAACGCGCAGCATCCATTTCTCCGGCCTTCAAGGCTTGAAGCAATGCCTGTAGCTTTTGGCGGCGACGGTTTTGTCGATCGCCTTGCGGTGAATTGTTGCCGCCCCATTGCTTGGCGTTTCCGTCAATGCGAAGCGAAAATGATGTATCCATGACACTTTCTCCTTCCGATCAATTTAGTCTGTTCCGTTACACCTCTTCGTTTATTAATTATTTAAGATTAAAAATGGTGATTGGTTGTCTCGTTTGACCAGATTTGAAAGTTTCAATAAAAATTGAATGTCAAGAGATCAACCAATCAATATATCTAAAGCATGAAAGATGCCAATAACGAATACGCTGGGCTTGAATGAAGGTTAAAAAGATAGCTGAGGTCATTAAGTGTTCACATACCAACCGTAAAACACGGAAAGCAATATAGGAGGCTGAACATGGACAATTCGGTTTCATCCATTGAACTGCTCGCTCGTCTCTTCAACCACTCATTAAACAAAAGGGGCTTCACAAGAACCATCCACAAGGCAATGAACCCTAGTGAATGCAGTGGAATCATTCATCTAGATGTCGGAGTGGTGGGCCTTGTAGTTGCAGGAGAACTCACGCTTGAATTTTATGAAGCAAGTCAAAGCTTGGGCACAGGCGAAGAGTTCACACTTCCTGCCAATACCTATTTTCAAGTTACGGCAGGAGATGATGGGGCGCATCTACTTCTCGCAAAGAAGAGAACACACTTGGCAAGTACAACAGAGTCACTCGAACCGGTCTGATCAAACATTAACCAAAGGAGCTAGTCGATGCAACACGAATCTAACGAAAACTTTTCTGAATTAATTGAAGAGTACCAAGAAGAATTTGAAACCCCCGGTGAATTGCACAGAATGGCAGCCTATCACCTGATGCAGGCATCAAGGCAACACGAGTTAGCAGCAGAGGCCTTTGAAAATGACGATCAAATTACCTGTGATCTTCATTCTCTTCGTGCATACAAGCATGAACTCAATGGAAGGCAGTATTCTGAAATGGCCATGATGGACGCCGACGATATCGATGATATCGAGGACCCTGAAGCTATAAAGGCTTAGACATCAAAATATTTCCTAATCCAATGAAGCGAGTCATCAAATTTGATAATCTCTTGAATCCGATCAACCAAAAGAAAATTGACGATTTGTGTCAATCGATCATTGAAAAATGTGATGGCCGCTTGGGTTGGGAACAATTAACCCAACTAAGCGGTTTCACTCACAAGGAGTTGATTGCTCTTTTTCAACTGTACAAACAAACGACGCCTATGGCATTCATTAAAAACGCTAGGCAACTAAGAAGAATTGAATC
>CAMDSU010000188.1 GCA_945907335.1 Bordetella parapertussis
GCGGGCACGATTCCAAACTGCATCAGCTACGACCCGACGTTTGCGCATGAAGTGGCGGTCATCATGCAACACGGTTTGAAGCGCATGGTGGAAAAACAAGAGAACGTGTTTTATTACCTGACCTTGTTGAATGAAAACTACGCCATGCCGGGGCTGACAGCGGGCACGGAAGAGCAAATCATCCAAGGCATGTATTTGTTGCAAGCCGCAGAAGGTGCGAAAAAATTGCCGCGCGTTAACTTGTTGGGTTCAGGCAGTATCTTGCGCGAATCCATGGCCGCACGTGAGCTGCTGGCCACTGATTGGGGCGTGGCCGCCAATGTCTGGAGTTGCCCCAGCTTTAACCAACTCGCGCGTGATGGTGCAGAAACCGAACGCTGGAACATGATGCACCCAGCCGACAAGCCGCGCGTGTCTTTTGTGGCGCAGCAACTCGGTGCGCACGAAGGGCCGGTGGTGGCATCTACCGACTACATGAAGTCTTATGCCGATCAGATCCGAGCTTACATTCCTGCAGGTCGCAGCTACAAAGTATTGGGAACAGACGGTTTCGGTCGCAGCGACTTCCGCAGCAAACTGCGCGAGCATTTTGAAATCAACCGGCATTACATTGTGGTGGCCGCTTTGAAAGCTTTGAGCGAGGAGGGCAGTATTCCTGTCGCCACCGTGGCCAAAGCGATTGAACAATACAAACTGTCAGCGGACAAAATCAATCCGCTGAATGCATAAAGCAAGAGGACACAACATGGCAATCATTGATGTCACTATTCCCGATATCGGCGACTTCGACGAAGTGGCCGTCATCGAACTGCTGGTCAAAACCGGCGACAAAGTGCGCGCAGAACAATCGCTGATCACGGTCGAGTCAGACAAAGCCTCGATGGAAATCCCTTCTTCGCATGCCGGTGTGGTCAAAGAGTTACAAGTCAAACTTGGTGACAAGGTCAAGCAAGGTTCGATTGTTCTGAAGCTGGAAACGGCTGATGTCGCTGCTGCTGCACCTGTTGCTGCTGCGGCTGTTGCACCGGTCGCTGCGAGTGCGCCCGTGGTTGCTGCGCCGCCGGTTGCTGTTGCCGCTGTCAGCGTTGCTGCGGCGGTGGCACATGCTGCTGTGGCCGTCGTTGCTGCACCTGCTGTGGCCGTCGTTGCTGCACCTGCGCATCAACCAGCTAACGCGCTGTCTGGTGACTTACCACATGCGTCTCCATCGGTTCGCAAATTCGCTCGAGAACTTGGCGTGCCATTGAACGAAGTCAAAGGCAGCGGCCCCAAAGGACGCATTTCGCAAGAAGATATCCAATCTTTCAGCCGCGCTGTGATGACGGGCGAAACACGCACACAGGCGCAAGCCACCAAAGCACCCGCAGGCGACGGCGCGGGTCTGGGGTTGATACCTTGGCCCAAAGTGGACTTCGCCAAATTCGGCCCGATCGAGCGCAAAGAGTTGGGTCGCATACAAAAAATCAGCGGGGCCAATTTGCTGCGCAACGCAGTGATGATTCCGACCGTCACCAACCATGACGATGCTGACATCACAGAGCTTGAAGAGTTTCGCGTGCAGACCAACCTGGAAAACGAAAAGGCGGCGAAAGCTGGAATTAACGCAAGCGTTAAGGTCACCATGCTGGCTTTCCTCATCAAAGCCTGTGTCAACGCTTTGCAAAAATACCCGCAGTTCAACAGCTCGCTGGATGGCGATGCGCTGGTTTACAAACATTACTGGCACATCGGTTTTGCCGCAGATACGCCGAATGGTTTGATGGTGCCGGTGCTCAAAGACGCTGACAAAAAAGGCATTTTGCAAATCAGCGCCGAGATGGGCGAGTTGGCGAAAAAAGCCCGCGAAGGAAAACTGAGTCCCGCTGAAATGAGTGGGGCTACATTCACTATTTCCAGTTTGGGTGGCATAGGCGGGCGGTATTTCACGCCCATCATCAATGCGCCGGAAGTCGCCATCCTCGGTGTGTGCAAAAGCCAGATGGAGCCCAAGTGGAACGGCAAAGAATTTGTGCCGCGTTTGATGCTGCCACTGAGCTTGGCTTGGGATCACCGCGTGATTGATGGCGCGGCTGCGGCGCGGTTCAACGCACACCTGGGACACATCCTGGCCGACTTCCGCCGGGTACTTCTTTAAACACACAGCGCTGACGCTGTTGAACATACAGCGCAAACGCTGCCCCTCTGGATCAAGACATGGCACAGATTGACATACAGGTACCCGACATTGGCGATTTCGATGAAGTCGCCGTCATTGAACTGCTGGTGAAAGTCGGCGACACAGTCAGCGTGGATCAAAGTTTGATCACGGTGGAGAGCGACAAAGCGTCGATGGAAATTCCTTCATCGCACGCTGGCATCGTGACCGCTTTGAAAGTGAAATTGGGCGACAAGGTCAAGCAAGGCTCCGTGGTGTTGACGGTGGAGGCTGCCACTGCTGCAACTATTGCTGTGTCCGTTGCTGCACCCGCTTCACCTGCGCCAGCTGCAGTTTCAAGTGCGCCAGTGGTTGCCGCCCAAGCGCTCACAACCGCTTCTACGCTCGACGCCGCAGTAAAAGCTACAGCTACAGCAAAAGCCGCTGTCACCACCGCAAGCAGTTATGCAGGCGTGGTCGATGTGCAATGCGATCTGTTGGTATTGGGTGGCGGCCCCGGCGGTTACTCGGCGGCGTTTCGTGCAGCCGACCTCGGCTTGAACGTGGTGCTGGTCGAGCGTTATGCGCAACTCGGCGGCGTGTGTTTGAACGTGGGCTGCATTCCTTCCAAAGCGCTGTTGCATGTGGCGGCGGTGATTGATGAAGCCAGCCACTTGAGCAGCATGGGCGTGGAATTTGGCAAAGCCAAGGTCAGCTTGGACGGCTTGCGCGGCTACAAAGAAAAAGTCATCGCCAAACTCACCGGCGGTTTGGCGGCTATGGCCAAGATGCGCAAAGTCACTGTGTTGCGAGGCTATGGTGCGTTTGTAGGCAGCCACCATGTGGTGGTGGAGGAAACCACAGGCACAGCGCAGGAAAAAACCGGCGTGAACAAAGTGGTGGGCTATAAAAACTGCATCATCGCTGCGGGAAGTCAGGCCGTGCATTTGCCATTCATGCAGAAGGATGGGCTAGATAAGGACCCGCGCGTGGTTGACAGCACCGGCGCATTGAAATTGGCCAAAGTGCCTAAGCGCATGTTGGTCTTGGGCGGCGGCATCATCGGATTGGAAATGGGCACGGTCTACAGCACGCTGGGCGCACGCTTGGACGTGGTGGAAATGATGGACGGCTTGATGCAAGGCGCAGACCGCGACCTGGTGAAAGTCTGGCAAAAAATGAACGCGCCTCGCTTTGACAACATCATGCTGAAAACCAAAACCGTGTCAGCACGCGCCATGGCCAAAGGCATTGAAGTGACATTTGAAGGCGAGGGCGCACCTGCACCGCAGGTGTACGACTTGGTGTTGCAAGCCGTAGGCCGCACGCCTAACGGCAAAAAAATTGCGGCTGACAAAGCAGGTGTGGATGTGACCGA
>CAMDSU010000189.1 GCA_945907335.1 Bordetella parapertussis
CACGGTAAAACCGCTGATGTCTACGCCCACCCGCAACACGACTACACGCGCAACTTGTTGGCCAGCGTCCCCGGAGCGAATGCATGACTTGCGTTTTCATCGCCGGGTTTCAGCACGAGACAAATACGTTTGCCCCCAGCTTGGCCGATTGGGCGGCATTCAACCGGGGCGATGCATTTCCGGCTTACATACGCGGTCAGGCCATGCAAACCCAATTCACCGGCGTGAATATTCCTGTTGGTGGTTTTATTGATGCGGCCAAGCGCCATGGCTGGCAGTTGTGGCCGTCGGTGTGGGCGGGTGCCAGTCCGTCGTCTTATGTCACGCGTGATGCGTTCGAGCGCATCGCAGCAGACCTGTTTCAAGATTTGAAGCAAGCGCTGTCGCAAGGCATTGAGGCGGTTTACCTCGACTTGCACGGCGCGGCAGTGGCCGAACACGCAGACGATGCAGAAGGCGAATTGCTCTCTCGTGTGCGTGCGCTCATCGGCGAGAACATGCCTTTGGTGGCGAGTTTGGATTTGCATGCCAACGTCACGCAGCGCATGTTGAGCACGGCAGATGCTTTGGTGGCTTACCGCACCTACCCGCATATCGACATGGCCGAGACCGGTGAACGCGCGGCCGAATTGCTGCAAAGGCGTTTGCGTTTGGGGCGGCGTGAAGCGCTGATGGTGCACCGCCTGCCGTTTTTGATTTCACTCAACGCGCAATCGACCTGGTTGCAACCGGCCAAAGACATTTACGCGGCGATGGATGACATCGACACAGCGCATCACAGCGTCTCGAGTTTTTGCATGGGTTTTGCCGCCGCCGATTTTGACGAATGCGCGCCGGTGCTGTGGTCTTATGCAGCGCAGCCGCCGCAGGCGCTTGCCGCGGCAGACGCATTGCACCAATTGGCGGCACCACCGGCGCAATGGCGCATCGATTTTTTAGAGGCGCGCGAAGCTGTGACACAAGCATTGGCTTTGGCCGCACAACACACTCGCCCAGTGTTGATTGCCGACACGCAAGACAACCCCGGTGCGGGCGGCGACAGCAACACCACAGGCATGTTGCATGCACTGCTGCAACAAGGGGCCGGCCAGCGTTTCCCCGGTGCGGTGGCGCTGGGTTTGATGTACCACCCTGAGGTGGCGGCTAAGGCCTACGCCGCTGGTGTTGGTTCAGTGATCGATGTGGTCTTGGGCGTGTCAGTCACGACTTATGCAGGCATGAGTGACCCACCCGTGGTTGCCCGCGCGCGGGTGCTGGCGATCAGTGATGGACGTTGCGTTTTAAAAGGCCTGATGATGCGCGGCATGACCAGTCAACTGGGGCAAAGTGTGTGCTTGGAAATCGAGGGCGTGTTGGTGGCTGTGGTCAGCGGCAAGGCGCAGTTGTTTGACCGCGAAATGTTGCGCATATTCGGCATCACGCCCGAGGCCATGAAATTGATCGTGCTGAAAAGCTCCAACCATTTCCGTGCCGATTTTGAACCGATCGCCAGCAAGGTGTTGGTGGCCAAGGCCATTGGCCCGATGGCGGCCGACCCTGGTGATCTTCCATGGCGCAAACTCAGTGCGCACACGCGAACCCGCGCATGACACAGAGGAAAACACATGGCTGATTTGACACAACACACGGCAGAGCAATTGCTGGCGCTCTACCGTGAGGGTGCGGCCTCGCCGGTGGAAGTCACGCGTCAGGTGTTGCAACGCATTGCCAAGTTGAATCCCGTACTCAATGCGTTTTGTCTTGTCGATGAAGAGGCTGCTTTAAAGAGTGCGGGTGTCAGCGAGCAGCGTTGGCAAGCACACAGACACAATGGCAGCGCAGTAGGTGCATTGGAAGGCGTGCCCGCATCGATCAAAGATTTATTGTTGACCCGGGGTTGGCCGACATTGCGCGGCAGTCGCACCGTCAACCCGCAGCAAAACTGGGACGTGGACGCGCCTGTCACTGCGCGATTGCGCGAAGCCGGTGCGGTGCTGTTGGGCAAAACCACCACGCCTGAATTTGGATGCAAAGGCGAAACCAATTCGCTGCTGACCGGTATCAGCCGCAATCCGTGGAATACCGCGCACACACCCGGCGGCTCATCCGGTGGCGCTTCAGCGGCGGTGTCTGCTGGCTTAGGGCCTCTGGCCATCGGCACTGACGGCGCAGGCAGTGTGCGCATACCCGCCGCGTTTTGCGGCAATGTCGGCATGAAGCCCAGCTTTGGGCGTATACCGGCTTATCCCTTGTCGCCGTTTGGGTCAGTGGCGCATCTGGGGCCACACGCCATGAGCGTGACCGATGTGGCATTGATGATGAACACCATCACCCGTCCTGACGCTCGCGATTGGACTGCACTTCCCTTTGACAATATAGATTACACGGCGGGCTTAAAAGATGGTGTCAAAGGCTTGCGTGTGGCGTATTCGCCCACTTTGGGTTACGCAAAAAATGTACACCCAGACATTGCGGCTGCGGTGAAAAAGGCGGCTTCGTACTTGGCGCAACTCGGCGCGCAGGTCGAGCAAGTCGACCCCGGCATCGAAGACCCCTTGGACATCACCACCGGTTTGTGGTTTGCCGGGGCTTACCAGGTGTGGCGCACATTGAGTAAAGAGCAACAAGCATTGACCGACCCGGACTTTGCGGCACAAGCCGCGTTGGGCGAACGCTTGGATGTCAACGCGGTGCACCAGTTGAACCAGCGTCGGGGATTGCTCGGCTCGCATTTGCGACAGTTCATGCAACGGTTTGATTTGATACTCACGCCCAGCACGGCGGTTCCCGCTTTCAAAGCGCTGCCCGCCGGACACAGTGCTATGAACTCAGAAGCCATGTTGGGTTGGACACCGTTCAGTTACCCATTCAACCTGTCCCAACAACCGGCCATCAGCCTGCCTTGCGGCCTAACCGCTGACGGCTTGCCCATGGGCGTGCAATTGGTCGGACCGATGTTTGCAGATGCATTGGTGCTGCGTGCTGCCAAGGCGCTGGAAACCTGCTATGTGTGTTTACGTCCTGTTTTGGATGCTGATCGGCCCCTCGATCTGAGCCCCCATCCCTGAAGCCAATCTCGCTGGCGCATAATGCGCGGCTCTTTTCCTACTCATGCTTCTATGACATTCATTGCCCTAGACGTTGGCAACACCCGCCTGAAATGGGCCATGTACGCTGACCATTCGGTGGCCGCACCTTTGTTGGCGCAGGGCGCTGTGTTTTTAGAAAATATCGACCGCTTGGCCGACGAGGATTGGAAATCACTGCCCGCCGCCACCCGCATGCTGGGTTGCATCGTGGCCGGGGATGCATTGCGCCGCCGCGTGGATGAGCAACTCGAACTTTGGGACCTGATGCCGAGTTGGGTCGTGCCTTCGGCCAGCGAGGCCGGTTTGCACAATGGCTACGACTACCCGACCCGTTTAGGCGCTGACCGTTGGGTGGCGATGATTGGTGCGCTGGCGCGTATGAAACAGCAAACCGCCAACCATGCGCCGCGCCCGATGGTGGTGGTCATGGTCGGCACCGC
>CAMDSU010000190.1 GCA_945907335.1 Bordetella parapertussis
TGCGGTGTGCCATGGCCTCGTACACCGGACGCATGGTGGAGCGAATCGCTTCGCGTGCTTTGGGCTCTAATGCTTGCGGATGCGGAAACAACGCGAAGCCACGAAAAATAGCCAGCAGTTCGTTGATCTCTGAGGTGTCCACCAGCAGCGCCACTTGGTGGGCAAAGCTGGCGTCATCAGCTTGGTAAAAAGCCAGCGTTAGGCAAATACGGGCAGTTTGGTCAATGCTCCAGTCGGTCGGGTCCAGGCCGTGGCGCAATTGATGTGCCGCTTGCAGTTCTTCGTGGGAAGGCTTTATATCTGCCTTGCCCAGTTTGCGTGGCGCCAAACCCAAGGCTTTGAACCAACGGCCTTGTTCAGGGTGGTTTTGTAAGCCGCTGAGTTCGGTGTCGAACCAGGCAAATGCATCTGCAGTCAGTCGATGTTGTAGCCAACCCCGCAACAAGGCAATGGCAGGCGAAATGGCCTCTGGGGGAAGATGCTGGTGTTTGGGATACATGGCAAAACCTCAAGCGATCAGGTGCCGGGAATGAACTTTTGAAACAACCGGCACAACACATACGCCACTATACAAGCCGCTACCCAAGGCCAAGCGGCACCCGCGACTGCGACAGCTGCAGCATCGAGCAAGGCACATGCCGCAATCAACTGCGCCACCGCGCGCGGCACGTCTCCGCCTTGGCGTCGCAGCGCCAACAAACGTACGGCGTATAAATCAGCGCTGGCCAGCAACAGCAAGGCCACCCACGCCATGGCGGGGAGATTGAAAAGCACCATGAAAATCAGCAATGGCGCGGCCAGAATCGCCAGCGGCCACAAGCGGTCGATGCGGTCCAAGCTTTCTTGTTTAGCGGCATAGGTCAATCCAGCGATGTGGGTGAAAACCGCCAGCATGCCCCACAGCAAAGCCTCTGGTGTGCGCTCCGAAAATGTCCAAGCAGCCAGCAAATACACCAGTGCCCGGCAACTTCCCATGATCACCGGTGACCACACATTGCCTTTGTGCCAAGCGTTGTACAAAAGAATAGCCAGGCTCAATGCGACACCCGCTTGCACAGCCAGCATGCCGTAAGGCGCAACGATGTAAATACCTGCCATCAACATGGCGCAGCCCATGGCCGACACAGATTTGGCTGAAATTTGGCCCGAAGGAATCGGCCGGTTCGGGCGTTCTCGCGCATCAATATCAGCGTCAAACGCATCATTCAAATACATACCACCTGTGTAGAACAAGGTAATGGCCAGCATCACCCACAACAACTGCGGCAGGTCTGTGTGCAGGCCAGCCAAACAAGCGCCGGCAAGCACATTGGTCCATACCGTGGGCAAGTTCGAAACCCGACCGATTTTCAGCAGCAATGAAAAACGCTGGGCGGGTGGGACAGATGAATTCATGTGGTGAGTACCTGATGAACGAATTGCAATTCGCGGGCGATAGCCTGCGCTTTGCTATCGGTTTTGAGGGCGGCCGGAAGCACATCCCAGGTGTAGGTTTCGACTTCGAGGTGCGAAGAGAAACCTTCGTTTTTACAGCCTTGCAATGTTTGCAAGAGTTGCAACTGCGTGGTGGAAATATTGCCTGCATGTTCAAGAAACACCGGTACATGGCAATGCACCCGCCATTCCCCATTGGCTTGTCCGGCTTCATAGGCGGCCATGGCTTGGGGTAAATCTAAAAAACGCGTGAGGCCTTGCGCTTGCACCACGACTTGGTGCAAATAGACTGCATCGTCAAACATGTGCAGTGTGGGCAATAAATCTGAACGCATGTCGGGAATACGAACCGCGCTGGAGAGTTGAATTTTCGGAATGCAAATATCTGCCTCGCGTAACTGCCGCATGGCTTGTACCGGGTCTTCAAACGCCACGGCGCTGTGGCACACATCGAAGCACACACCCAAGTGGGAGTGCAATGCCGACAGGGCTTGCGCATTGCTGCAAGACAATCTGTGCGCCAACTGCGACACCGCAGCAGGGCTGCGCACCTGCTGCAAGATGAAATCGGCCGCTTCTTGCGTGGTTTCCAAATAGCAAGCGGGCTCGGGTTCGAGCGCAAGCGCGATGTGTTTGCCCTGTTGCTGCGCGATATTCACCATGTGTGCCACGCATTGCAGCAAATGGTCAAGAATGCGCGCCATGGCGCCAGGCGCTTGCGCGGCATCGCGAAAACCCACAGGCACGGTGGAGATACTGCCGTTCACGCCCTCGGGTAGCAAGGCGGCCAATATGTCGATGCATGCCAGCGTGTAGCGAAGTCTTTCGGCTGAGGACCAGTCAGGCAAATACACCTCTTGCTTGACTTGCGTGCCATGGAACGTGCCGTAGGGAAAAGCGTTGAGTGTGAACACATAGGCATTCAAGTCACGCAACTGCTGCTGAAAGGCTTGAAGCGTGTCTGCCTGTTGCAGGCTGAAGGCGGCCTGGGCTGACAAACGCAAACCAATGCCCATGGGTGCGCCCTGTGTGAGGGCATCCCGAATGGGCGGGACAAATGTGTTTAAGCTGTCTCTGACATCTTCCCAGCTTTCACCTGCATGGATATTGGTGCAGTAGGTGAGATGGGGTTGGGCTTTGAGCCGGGGAAGATGCATTGCGTTACTTAAGGTGTTTTAACCACGCAATGGATTCGGTCACCCACTGGTCATTGATTTCATGCACCTCAATGCCCTTGCCGATGGCACTGAGCAAGGTGATGGTCAATTCGCCACCCAAGTGTTCTCTGAATTCGCGCAAGCCTTGTAACACCGCCAGACGTCCGCTTTCATGCCGCGACTCCAGTTCATCATTCCAAAGTTTGAAGCCCAAGGTGACCAGTAATTGGTGTACCCGCATGTCTTCGCCCGCAGGCAACAAACCGGCCAGCACCGAGTAATGTGCGTCCATTGCAACACCAATGGCAACAGCTTCACCGTGGCTGAGCAATTGGTGCTGAGTCATGCGCTCGAGTTTGTGTGCCACCCAGTGGCCGTAGTCCAAGGGACGTGCCGAGCCAGATTCAAAAGGATCGCCGCCATGGGCAATCTGGTGCATGTGGATTTGTGCCGAGCGTTTGATCAGGTAGGACACTGGCACGGTTTCAAACCGCGCCAAGGCCAGCGCGTTACTTTCCAGCCAGAGAAAGAAATCACGGTCGCGAATCAGCGCAACTTTGACTGCCTCGGACATGCCGCAGCGCTTTTCGCGAGCAGGCAGTGAATCGATGAACACGCCGTCGTTGATGACAGCCCAAGGGGGCGCAAACGTACCCACCAAGTTTTTCAGGCCCAACCAGTTGACCGCATTTTTGACGCCTACGCCACTGTCGTCCTGACCGAGCACCGTGGTGGGAAAACGGATATGACGCACACTGCGATGGAAGATAGCCGCGGCATAGCCCACTGCATCCATGATGGCACCGCCACCGATGGCAATCGCATAGGAATGGCGATCGATGGCTTTGTCTGACAAGATTTGCAAAAGGTTGGTGACGAAGTCAGGGTCGTTTTTG
>CAMDSU010000191.1 GCA_945907335.1 Bordetella parapertussis
CTGTGTGACCACTGCCAGTAAATGGCAGAAGCTTGGGTTTTGTTTTTCACACCGAGTCGCTGGTAAATCACATGTTGGTGCGTACGCACTGTGCTTTCTTCAATGCCCAGATACTGCGCGATTTCGCGGCTGCTTTTGCCCCGGGCCAATTCAGCCAATACATGCAATTGCCTAGGGGATAAAGTTTGCACAGCCAAGGCTGGTGTCTCCCGCGCTTTAAGAACAGTAGCGTCAGGTAGCTCCGGGTAGGCAACGGGCGCTTGAAGAGATTGCAGCACCGTATCAAGCAAGCGCGACACCGGTTCTGATTTGCGCAAGTACGTGACCCGGTTTGCCAAGCACACATTTTCAACAGACGGGTCATCCACCATAGAGAACACCATCAAGGCATTTGAGGGACGCGCTTGGCAAAAGGCATTCAGCGTTGCAATGCCTTGTGAATCAGGCAAATTCAAATCGAGCAACACCAGCGCAAAGTCGTCATATTGCTCTAACAAAGCCAAGCCCTGAGCCTTGCTGTTGGCTTGGAAAAACTTGGCCTGTGGCAATACCTCTTGCATGCTGGAACACAAAGCATTGACCATCATGGGATGGTCTTCAACAATCAGTATCAAAGGGCCACGCATGTTTCATCCGCCAAATCGTCAAGCGTGACAAAAATTTAAGCCCTCGACAAGTCAACAGTATTGAAAATGAAAGTTATTCAGTGTTGCCGGTGTCAGCGATTAACTTGGATTGCGCTCGCAACTGCATGGCACACAAAAATGCAAGCACCGCCGCCGGTATGGCAAACACAAATACCTGTTGCAAGCCAAAGTGCGTGCTCAATGCAGCGCCACCCAAGGCACCCACCACGCCGGTGAACCCATAGCCGATGACGGCATACAAGGCTTGTCCCCGACCGCGCAACCTGCCTGGGAAATGTTGCGACAACCACGCAATACTGACCGTGTGTTGAACCGCAAAGGTAAATACATGCAGGCATTGGGCCAATAGCAGCACAGGCAACACCGGCGCATAAAAAGCAGTCATGCCCATGCGCAACACCATCACACCGGTGCATACACACAACCACATGGGCAAACTCAACCAATGCAGCCATCTGCTTTGGGTGAAGAAGCCAATGATTTCAACCACCACTGACACGGCCCACAGCACACCGATCATGTCTTTGCCATAACCCAATTCATCAAGATACAAAGAGAAGAAGGTGTAGATCGACACATGCGACAACACATGGAAAAACAAGGTTGCAAAAAACCAGCGACTGTGCGACTGGTTCAATACTTGCCAAAAACCTGCTTGTCCCTGCACATGGCTGACAGCTTCACGCTGGTCAGGCAAGCACCAACAACTGATGTTGACGGCCACCAAAGTCAATACCGCCCAGACCGGGAAACCTGACATCCCTTCGGATTCAAACCAGGCACCCGAGACAAACACCGTCACCAAAAAACCCACTGACCCCCACAAGCGGATACGCCCGTAACGGCGCACATCCAAGCTTCCCATGTGGCTGACCAAATGCGCCATGGCTGCTTCGCTCATGGGCATCATGGCGCTGGTGTGAATGAACATGCCAAACAACACCGCAGCCAGCCACCAAGGCGATGGATGCAACAACAAGCCCAAGGAAAATAACAAAGCCATGCCGGCACACCAACGCATCAAGGGCACGCGGGCACCGTTGCGGTCACTCAACCAACCCCAGATGTAAGGGGCAAAGACGCGGGTAAAGGCTTGCATCGAGGTGAGCAAGCCGATCATCCACAAACTCAAGCCAAGGTGCTTGAGCCACAACGGCAAATAAGGATTGAAAAAGCCAATGTGTGCGAAATAACTCGCTGATAAGACAGCGAAAGGCACCAATTGACGCCGCGTGGCACGCGGCGCTGAGACAGTGTTCATGCGATCAATCGCTGCGTTTGGCGGGGATCGGTGACAGCGGCATGACCACATCCGCGCATTGGGCACGGTGACGCAAGGCATGGTCCATGACCACCAGCGCCAACAAGGCCTCAGCAATCGGCGTGGCGCGTATGCCTACGCAAGGGTCGTGTCGGCCCTTGGTTTGCACTTGTGTGGCTGTTCCGTCGCTGTTGATGGTGTCGCGCGGTGTCATGATGGAGCTGGTCGGCTTGATGGCAATGCTGACCTCCAGGTCTTGACCGGTGCTGATGCCACCCAATACGCCACCGGCGTTATTGCCCTCAAAGCCCTCGGGCGAGAGGCTGTCGCCATGGGTGGAACCGCGCTGTGCCACGCTGGCAAAACCCGCGCCTATCTCCACAGCTTTGACTGCGTTCAAGCCCATCATGGCAAATGCAATGTCGGCATCCAATCGGTCGTAAATCGGTTGACCCAAACCCACCGGCATGTGCTGCGCCACGACACGAATGCGCGCGCCGCAGGAGTCGCCCGCTTTGCGCAAACTGTCCATGTAATTTTCCAGATGCGACACATCGGCAACGGGTGCGTAAAACGGGTTGTGCGGCACATGCGACCAGTCTTCAAAACCTATGGCGTGTTCGCCGAGTTGCGTCATGCAACCTGTGAAGGTGGTACCGAATTTTTCCAATAACCATTTTTTGGCAACCGCTCCGGCGGCGACGGTGGGCGCGGTCAAGCGTGCAGATGAACGCCCGCCGCCGCGCGGGTCGCGCACACCGTACTTTTGCAAATAGGTGTAATCAGCGTGTCCGGGGCGGAAGGTTTGCAAAATATCGCCGTAGTCTTGGCTGCGCTGGTCGGTGTTTTGAATTAAGAGTGCAATGGGTGCGCCGGTGGTCACGCCTTGGTAGACGCCACTCAGGATTTGCACCTGATCAGGCTCTTGGCGCTGTGTGACATGCCGACTGGTGCCGGGACGGCGGCGGTCCAGGTCGTGTTGAATATCTGCCTCGGTCAAGGCCATGCCGGGCGGGCAACCGTCAATGACGCAACCAATGGCCGGGCCGTGGGATTCACCGAAGTTGGTGACTGTGAATAAAGTGCCTAAGGTGTTTCCGCTCATTTGGGAGATTATCCATGAGGGGCAGGCTCAGGGGGTGAAAGCGGGCTGTGAAGGTTCGCGCAACACTTCACTCATTCATACTATTGACAATACGATGAATCGCACTAAAAATAGCGCCTTTAATCAACCGGCAGCTCACAGCATGGAAAATCTGAACGCCAACGACCTCAAAGTGCGCGGTGTCGCCGCCATTGAAGAAGCCTTGAACGGGCAATCAGAAGCCATCATCTCCGTGCGCGGCACGCAACGCTTTGTGGTGATGGAAATGGCGCATTACCACTACCTGCGCGAATGTGAACTTGAAGCCGCTTTGGTACAAAGCCGTGCTGATCTGGCGGCTGGCAGATTTGTGCAGGAGACTGCAGGTCAACATGCGGCCAAGCTAGAAGCCTTACTATTAAGCGAGCGGTCCGACAGCAGCATATAAGCCCTGCATGGCTTACAAACTGATCTTTACTGAAGACTACACACGC
>CAMDSU010000192.1 GCA_945907335.1 Bordetella parapertussis
ATGGTGTTGAACGACCCGAACGCGTCAAGGTACAAGCGCTGAACGAACACGGCGAAACCGTCACCATCGAAGCCGAAGGCTTGATGTCCATTTGCATACAACATGAAATGGACCACTTGATGGGCAAGGTGTTTGTCGAATACCTGTCCGCTCTTAAGCGCATGCGCATCAAAGGTAAATTGCTCAAAGCCCAACGCGAACTCGAGCGCTGATTCATGCGCCTTGTTTTCGCCGGCACACCGGAATTTGCCCGCACCGCACTCACCGCTCTGCACAACGCTGGTCACGACATCGCACTGGTGATGACCCAACCCGATCGCCCTGCCGGTCGCGGCATGAAATTACAAGCCTCTGCGGTCAAACACTACGCCATCGAACACAGCATGCTGGTGTGCCAGCCGCACAGTTTGCGTTTGGACGGCAAATACCCAGACGAAGCCTTGGCTGCTCAACAAGCCATCACTGATGCACGTGCCGAATTGATGGTGGTGGTGGCCTATGGTTTGTTGCTGCCCGACTGGACTTTGCACAGCGTGCCCCGAGGTTGTTTGAACATACACGCCTCGCTGCTGCCGCGCTGGCGCGGCGCAGCACCCATACAACGCGCCATCGAAGCCGGTGACAGCGACACAGGCGTGTGCATCATGCACATGGACGCGGGCCTAGACACCGGTGCGGTGCTGATGCGCGAAAGCCTTCCCATCAGCGACACCGACACCAGCGCCAGCCTGCACGACAAACTCGCTGCAATGGGCTCGCGTTTGATTGTCGACACGCTGTCTGCGCTGCCGCAACTGCAAGCGAAAACGCAATCCACAGAAGGCGTTACTTACGCCGCGAAAATTTTGAAAGACGAAGCGCTGATTGAGTGGCAATTACCCGCTGTTTGCTTGTCGCAGCGAATACGCGCCTTCGATCCGTTCCCCGGTGCACATACTTTGTGTGATGGACAGGTGCTGAAAATCTGGTCTGCCACTGCGTTTAATTCAGACACTCATGCAACACCCGGTAGCGTGGTGCAGCTGCATGCCGATGCCTTCGATATCGCCACCGGCGACGGCGTGTTGCGCGTCACGCAAGTGCAACGCCCGGGCGGCAAGCGCATCAGCGCCGCCGAGTTTTTACATAGCCAAGCTTTGTCGGTTGGCATGGTGTTGGGGCAAGCCGCCGCTTAATTCATGTTTTTCGATCCCGCCAATTTCCGCCATCCCGCGTTTCGCCAAGGCATGGTCGACACACTCAAAGTCGCGCCCGGCATTTGGGCCTGGGGCTTGATGACCGGCGTAGCCATGGTGCAAGCCGGTTTGAGCCCGTCCATGGCCACCTTGATGACGCTGGTGATTTACGGCGGCAGTGCACAACTGGCCGCCATTCCACTGCTGGCCGCAGGCGCGCCCGCTTGGGTGATTTTGGCGACCGCGTTTTGTGTGAATTTGCGCTTTGCGGTGTTCAGTTTGCATTTGCGCCAATACATGATGGCCTGGCCGCGCTTACAACGTCTGTCGATTGGATATTTCATCGCTGACCTGAACTACGTGCAGTTTGTTCAAGCCTACCCGCAAGCTTCTGACAAAAGCGATGGACAGCGCAGCGAAATGGCCTACCTCAGCGGCAATTGTTTTTTGAATTGGATAGGCTGGCAAATCGCGAGCTTGGGCGGCATTGTGCTGGCCGCGCAAGTGCCGCTGCAATGGGGACTGGGTTTTGCCGGTGTGCTGGCGCTGGTCGGCATTTTGTGTTCGCTTTGCCAGACACGTATGCGCGCTATTTCGCTGGTGGTCTCTGGTGCGGCCGCCGTGGTGGCATTTGCTTTGCCCTTGCGTTTGAACATACTGGTGGCGATTGCCGCTGCGGTAGCGGTATGCCTGGTGATTGAAAAAACATCGCTGGCCGGCAAAGAGGTCAAAGCCTGATGGAATGGTCTGATGTTTTCACCGCGATTGGCTTGGGCGTGATCACACTGGTGACCCGCTGTTTTTTCTTTATCTCTGATCGTGAATTGCCGTTTCCCTCATGGGCGCAACGCGGCTTGCAATACGCACCCATCGCCGCACTGGCCGCCGTTGTGGTGCCTGAGATTGTGGTGAGTCACGGCGCGTTGATAACCACCTGGCTGGACGCGCGGCTTTTTGGCGCGGCCGCTGGTGCAGGTTTTTATTTCTATAAGCGTGGCAAAGGCCAAGCGGTGCTGGGCACCATCATCGTGGGCATGGCGGTGTATTTGCCGCTGCGTATTGGCTTGGGATGGTGAGGTTGTTGTAGCGCGGCTTGGTTTAAAGAATTTGTACAAAAATGCAATTCAATTGCATTTTTGTACAAACTGATTTTGTTGCTTGGTTAATGTATGAAGCTTGCTTTAACAACAAAAACTTTTTTCACGTGCGCTCACGCAAACTCATTTTGGCGTTGCTTCAAGTCTTTCTGCCAGCCAAACTTTAATCACAGACTGTCTGGTCACGCCGAGCTTGCTGGCTTCGCGGTCTAGCGATTCAATCATCCATAAGGGGAAATCTACATTCACCCGCCTTTGCGCTTGCTGCACACGCCTGGCTTTGGATATATCCAATGAAGATGTGATGTCCTCACCATCATCAAACTGCTGATCGAAATTTTTAGCTTTCATACAGTACTACCTCTTCTGTGCGTGAGCGACGAACGGATATCAACCGAATATTCAAACCGCGATAAGTAATGACCGCAGACCAATGCTTTCCATTGATGAGCCCAATGACCAGATGCCTAGGCTCATCTTCCGTCTTGGCCGGGATCTCCAACAGCATGGTGTCATTCCAGAGTTCTTGTGCTTCAACAAAGTCGATGCCATGTTTGGAGCGATTGCTCAAACTCTTTGCCTCATCAAATTCGAAGAAATACACGGTATAGAAAATATACCTTAATTGGCGTTATTTTGGCAACTTTTCATTTTTTGCGCCAGTGCTGGATAACACCCAGAAAATTACCCAATTTCACCCAATTTTCGCTCTAACTATGAATACATCACCCTAAATGGGTGTTATTGGGTGTTTTATTGGGTACATGTTTAGCTTTAAGTCACTTCTCATCACGCCAGAAATCCTGAATCTGGTCGCTAGACCAGCGCTAACCGCCATACGCTGAAGCAACATTTCAGGAATTTGGTGCAGCGCCAGCATCTGAAACTGCATGGGCGCGGCAGGGGGGTTGGTATGCGCTTAAATAAACTTTCTTAAACCGGCTTACCCCCAAACCCACCCGACCACCGTTCAATGTTGTTACGACATTGATCCCCGCATTCAGCCCACCCCCTAGAATGTCATAAAAAATTCATACGGAGACAAACCCCATGCAAATCATCCGCTTCGCCGATCTGTGCGCAAAGGGCTTGGCCCGTGGCAAACGCGTGTTCATCCGCGCCGATTTGAACGTGCCTTTTGACGACCAAGGCCGCATTTCCGAGGACACGCGTATACGCGCTTCCGTGCCCGCGATCCAATTGGCTTTGGACG
>CAMDSU010000193.1 GCA_945907335.1 Bordetella parapertussis
CAAGTGCTTGCTTGGCGCCGCAGTTACGACGTGCCACCCCCGGCATTGACGGCAGACGACGCCAGATGCGAGCGCCACGATCTGCGATATGCCAAATTGCAGCCGGACCAAGTGCCGCTGACCGAATGCCTCAAAGACACCATCGCTCGGGTCATGCCGTTTTGGAACGATTCGCTGGCGCCCGCCATACGCAGCGGCAAACGCGTGCTGGTCAGCGCGCATGGCAACTCCATTCGCGCCATGGTCAAGTATTTGGACGGCGTCTCAGACCAAGATATTGTTGGTCTGAACATCCCGAATGGAATACCTTTGGTGTATGAGTTAGACGAGAATTTGCGTCCACTCAACCATTACTACCTGTGAGAATTTTCTTGTGCTTGTTTGTCCCATCGCACAGGGGTTATGGCCGAAACTGGTGGCTATGGGCACCACATAGGCAGTAAACTATCTTCCTAAATCACCGCATTAGCGATCGTTAAACATAGGCAAGGCATATATGGGTCAGAAACTAAAAATCGCAGGTTGGTTGACAGTAGGCGCGTTGACTGGCGCGCTCACCACGTTCTCTCTTCAAACCGTGGCTCGCGCCAACATGACGCCGTTGCCGCTGGAAGAGTTGCAGCAACTTGCAGCTGTTTTCAGCATGGTTAAGTCAGATTATGTAGAGGCTGTCGATGAGAAAAAACTCATCAACGATGCCATCTCTGGCATGGTGTCCAGCCTAGACCCGCATTCACAATATTTCGATAAAAAATCCTACAAAGAATTCCGCGAAGGCACCACGGGCAAATTTGTCGGTGTAGGCATTGAGATTTCGCAGGAAGAAGGCTTGGTCAAAGTCGTCTCCCCCATTGAAGGCTCGCCTGCAGACCGCGCTGGTCTCAAGCCCGGCGACTTGATCACCAAAATTGATGATGCTGTGGTCAAGGGCATGACGCTCAACGATGCAGTTAAACGCATGCGCGGTGAGCCTAAAACCAAAGTCGTTCTCACCATCTTCCGTAAAGACGAAAACCGCACATTCCCAGTCTCCATCATTCGCGAAGAAATCAAAACCGTCAGCGTCAAAAGCAAAATGATTGAAAACGGTTATGGCTGGGTGCGTGTCAGTCAGTTCCAAGAACGCACGGTCGATGACCTGACCCGCAAACTCGAAGAGTTGTACAAGCAAGACCCAAAAATGAAAGGTCTGGTACTTGACTTCCGCAACGACCCGGGCGGCCTGCTCGACGCTGCCGTGGCCATCTCCGCTGTGTTTTTGCCTGACAACGTGACCGTGGTGTCCACCAACGGCCAATTAGAAGAAAGCAAGTTCACCTTCAAGGCTGCGCCTGACTTTTACCTGCGCCGAGGCGGCCAAGACACGGTCAGCACATTGGCCAGTAAAACCCAGAACTTCTACAAAAAAGTACCTTTGGTCGTGCTGGTCAATGAAGGCTCGGCCTCGGCCAGCGAAATCGTCGCAGGTGCATTGCAAGACCACAAACGCGCGGTGCTGCTAGGCAGCCAAACATTTGGCAAAGGCTCGGTCCAAACCATTCGGCAACTCGGTGCGGACACGGCGCTGAAAATCACCACGGCCCGTTACTACACACCCAGCGGTCGCTCGATACAGGCCAAAGGCATCATTCCCGATTTGTTGGTGGACGATACCGCTGAGGGCAGTCCTTATGCCGCTTTACGCACGCGCGAAGCGGATTTAGAAAAGCACCTCAACAGCGGCCAAGGCGCAGAAGTCAAAGACCCGGGGCGTGAAAAAGCCCGCGAAGAAGCCTTGAAACGCTTGGAAGAAGAATCCAAAAAGCCCGTCGCTGAACGCAAAACACCCGAGTTCGGCAGCGCCGAAGACTTCCAACTGCAACAGGCGCTCAACCATTTGAAGCGCCAGCCGGTCAAAATCAGCAAGACCCAGACCGAACGCCCGGTAGAAAAAAAGGAACAGTAAGGGGTGAATGACGCCCAACTGCTGCGTTATTCGCGCCATATCCTGCTCAACGAGCTCGGCGACACCGGGCAAGAAAAGCTGCTCAACAGCCATGCGCTGGTCTTAGGCGCAGGCGGTTTGGGCAGTGCGGCAGCGCTGTATTTGGCAGCCTCTGGCGTCGGGCGCATCACCTTGGTCGACCACGATCTGGTGGACCTCACCAACTTGCAGCGCCAAATCGCCCATACCACCGCGCGCATCGGTCATCCCAAGGTGGAGTCAGCGCGTCTGTCCATGTTGGCACTCAACCCGCACATTGATGTCCAAGTGTTTACGCAACGCGCCGATGCCAACTGGTTACAACAACAAGTCGCCCACGCCGATGTGGTGCTGGACTGCACCGACAATTTCAACACCCGTCATGCATTGAATGCAGCCTGTGTGGCCCATGCCGTGCCATTGGTCAGTGGGGCGGTGATCCGCTTTGATGGACAACTCACCACCTATGACACACGCCATCCGCTGTCGCCCTGTTATGCCTGTGTATTTCCACCAGATGACGCGCCTGAAGAAGTCAGTTGTGCCACCATGGGCGTGCTCGCGCCCCTGGTGGGCGTGATTGGCAGCCTGCAAGCGGCGGAAGCCCTGAAATTGCTGGCAGGTATTGGCGACTCACTGGCCGGGCGCTTGCAGTTGCTGGACGGTCACGATTTAAGCTGGACCGAAATGCGTTTGCAGCGTCAATCCGATTGCCCGGTGTGCAGTCAACGTCCCAGCACATAGTGCTGGACCTGAAAATACCCGCCGCTGTCAGACAGCAAGGTTTCTTGTTTTTCACACACAAAGCCGGCTTTGATCGCCACCCGGATGCTGGCTGAGTTGCGACTGTCTATGCGGCACAGCATGCGCACCTGTGTCCAATGTTGCAGCACATACGTGGTCAATGCTTGCACCGCTTCAACGGTGCGACCCTGCCCTTGAAAGGCTTGGCAACACCAATACCCCAATTCCCAAATCTGGCTCTCATGGTCCATGCGGTGAAATCCGATGCTACCCACCAAACGACCACTGTCGGTATCCCACATCAGCAACGGCCAGCGCAAGCCCATGACCCAAGCGGCATAACACGTCTGACAGTAGTCTTCAGAGATATCCGGTGATTGGGGTTGCTGCGCCCAGGGCAACGAGTCTGGCCACTGTCGCAATTGGTCCAAGGTGGACACCACGGCTTGGTACAACAACACGCCTTCACCGGGCAGCGGGCAGCGCAACCACATACGGGGCGTTTGCAAGGATTGGGCAAACACCGCTTCATTCATGCGTTGACGATCCAGCCTTCAAGCCGGTCCATGTCATGCGGCAAGCCATACAAGGCGTCGCCTTGTTCAAACCGCTGTTGCGCCCAAGCCGCTTGCATCATGCACAGCACCGCATCCAAACTGTCGCCACTGGCGTCATCCACCAGCGTGTCTGCCATGGCCGAACTCAGCTTCAAACG
>CAMDSU010000194.1 GCA_945907335.1 Bordetella parapertussis
CGCCAACTGGACCTTTGTGGTGTTTCTTGCCATGGGGCTTTGGTTGGTTGCCGTGGTTTGGCGCAAATTGGGCCAGCACACCCAAGCCGCCAATGACGACCATTTTCAACCATCAGCCTAAACCACCCTGATGAAGCGCCTCAGTTCAAAGGCAGGCGTTTGACCAGCACCACACTTTTACGGTCCGGGCTGTATTTGCCCAATCGTGCTTGAGGTAACCAATCGATAGGTACTTGCACAAAGCCACGTTTTAAAAACCAGTGCATGGTGCGCGTGGTCAATACAAAAATACTTTCTAAGCCTATGTGCCTGGCGCGCTGCTCGATGCGACGCAGCAATTTTTCTCCATCACCTTGGCCTTGTGAATGCGGTGACACCGTCAATGCTGCCATTTCTGCGGTTTTGTTTTCTGGATAAGCATATAGTGCAGCACATCCAAATATCACGCTGTCGTGTTCGATGACTGTGTAGTTGCCAATATCACGTTCAATCTCGGTCCGTTCACGGCGCACCAAGGTGCCATCGTTTTCAAACGGTTCAATCAGTTGCAATATGCCGCCTAAGTCGTCTGGCGTTGCTTCTCGCAAACTCTCTAAACGTTCGTCCACCACCATGGTGCCAATGCCGTCATGCACGTAGATTTCAAGCAACAGCACTCCATCCACTGCGAATGGCAAGATATGGCTGCGGTCTACACCGCCTTTGCAGGCTTTCACGCAGTGTTGCAGGTAAAAAGCAATGTCGGCGGGTGTGTTGGCCGGGGAAGCTTGAGCCAGCAAACGCTCGGCCACTTCAAGTGGCATTTCAGTATCAATCGGGTTGTCATCGCTGGCTGTTTCGAAGGGTTTGATACGAATGCCAGGCACCTCGGTCACAAAAATCAGTTTGTCGGCCTGCAAGGCAATGGCCACCGAGGTGGCGACTTCTTCCATGGTCAGGTTGAAAGCTTCACCGGTTGGCGAAAACCAAACGGTGACAACAACACCATGGCGCCCAAACTCAGTGTTTTGCTGATGCCGGTGACGTCGACTTTGCGCACCAGACCTGAGTGCTGAAAGTCCACACCATCGACGATGCCCACGGGTCGCGCGGTGATGAAGTTGCCCGAGATGACGCGAATGGTGGCGCCCGCCATCGGCGTGTTTGGCAGACCTTGGCTGAATGCCGCTTCGATTTCGTAACGCAGTTGTCCCGCGGCCTCTTGCGCGCAGTCTAGCGCCACGCTGTCGGTGATGCGAATGCCGTGCGAGTATTTAGGCTCGTGGCCTTTGGCTTTGAGTTGCTCATTCACTTGCGGGCGAAAGCCATGCACCAGCACCACTTTCACACCCATGCTTTGGATCATGGCCAGGTCTTGCACCAGACTTGGCAATTTGCCGGCCTCGATAGCTTCGCCCGCAATAGCAACCACAAAAGTTTTGCCACGGTGCATATGTATGTAAGGAGCAACCGAGCGGAACCAAGGGACGAAAGTGAAGTTGAATACTGTGGACATGGTTTAGCGGCTCACGATATAAAGGTGTTCGGCGGGCAGGATTTTTTTGAAATCACGGTCAAAGGTGTGCAGTATTTCACCCGATTGCAAAGCGGATGCGGCGATCCAAATATCAGTGGCTGAGTCGGGGCTGAGTTCGGCCCTGAGGCACAAGTCTTTGAAGCCCGGCCACTGGCTCCCGTTACCCTGAAACACTACGCCGGGTGATAGAAGGAGGGTGTCAACAAATTCGATGGCTTGATTCAAACTGCTCGGCAGTTGGAATATTCTTCGATTGGTCACGACGCGAATAAAACCAGCCACAGCTACGCCAAGCAACACGATCGAGTTATGGGTAGGCCGTAGTGAGGCCTTCTTCAATTCCGATTGCAAATGGTTGTAAGCAATCGCGTGGTGAGGATGGTCCTGCCGCATGGCCGCAACCAGCACATTCACATCTGGCGTCATTTGAAATTGCTGATGTCCATGTCGGCATCCATGGCGTCGTAAAAGGAACGGTTGCTGCTGGGGTCTATGCCTGGCATCAGGCCACCGCTGCCGCCAGTGGGCAATTTGGGGATGACTACAGGCGCAGTGGGCGCGTCTTGCCGCACATAGGCCGCTAGCATTTCGCGCACCTTGGCGCTGAGCGAAGTGCCTTCTTGAATCGCTTTGATGCGTGCTTGTTTGACGAGGTTTTCGTCCAAGGAGATGGTGAGATTGGCCAAGTAGTCGCTCCGTCAACACTGGTTCATGTGAATCAGTGTAGCACGTGAACATGTGTCGTGGGATAATTCGGGCTGTGACAACTCTCAACCCGCTACTTACGATTGAATTTCCCGAAGACCTGCCAGTCAGCGCACGACGTGACGACATCATGTCGGCCATACAAGCGCACCAAGTGGTGATTGTTTGTGGCGAAACCGGGTCGGGTAAAACCACGCAACTGCCCAAAATGGCGTTGGCGCTGGGCAGGGGAAGCTGGCAGAAATCGGTGTCTGACCCCAATTTCTCGGGCTCTGACACTAATTTACGCAAACGCCGCCAAATCATCGGCCACACGCAACCGCGCCGCATCGCCGCCACCTCGGTGGCCAAACGCATTGCCGAAGAGTTGAAAACGCCACTGGGCGAGGTGGTTGGCTACAAAGTGCGTTTCCAAGACAAGTTGTCGCGCGATGCCTCGGTCAAGCTGATGACCGACGGCATCTTGCTCGCCGAGACGCAAACCGATCCGCTGCTGTTGGCCTATGACACGCTCATCATTGACGAGGCGCACGAGCGCAGCCTGAACATCGATTTTTTGTTGGGTTACCTCAAGCAAATACTGCCGCGCCGTCCCGATTTAAAAATCATCATCACCTCGGCGACGATCGACGCCGATCGCTTCGCCCAGCATTTCGCAAGCGCCAAGGGACCGGCGCCGGTGCTGATGGTGTCAGGCCGCACCTTCCCGGTGGAAATGCGTTACCGCCCTTGGGAAGAAAGCCGCGAATACGACACAGGCAACGCCATATCCGATGCCGTAGACGAACTGTGGAGCGGCTCGCCGCGCGGCGACATTCTGGTGTTTTTGCCGGGCGAACGCGAAATACGCGAAGCCGCCGAGCACTTGCGTGGCCACTTGTCGCACAACGCGTACACCCGCCACGTGGATGTGCTGCCGCTGTTCGCGCGCCTCACCCAAGCCGAGCAAGAACGCGTGTTCGAGACCGGCGGCGCACCACGTATCGTGCTGGCCACCAACGTCGCTGAAACATCACTGACTGTGCCGGGCATTCGTTTTGTCATTGACGCCGGTTTGGCGCGGGTCAAACGCTACAGCTTTCGCAGCAAGGTAGAGCAATTGCTGGTCGAGCCCATCAGCCAATCGGCGGCGAACCAGCGTGCCGGTCGCTGCGGTCGCGTGGCAGACGGTATTTGCATTCGTCTCTACGACGAAAAA
>CAMDSU010000195.1 GCA_945907335.1 Bordetella parapertussis
GCCGTCACCGAGTGCGTTTACAGCCCCAAGCGCACCACCTTGGTCAGCTTCAACACGCTCAACCATTTAGACGCTGAGGCTTACCGGGATTGGGTGACATTCACCTGAGGTTTGTCTGCTAAGGCTTTGGCGCTCATAAACAGAGCCACAAGCGGGTATGCAGCCTTAGCAGGCCGAGTCCGTCAGTCAGCTTGTTAAATCAACGGTTCAAACTGAACCAGCTCTTGTAACAGCTTGGCCAGTTGCATACCTACCGCATCCAGTAAAGCCTTGCCTTTGTCGGCCGTCGCCAACGCGGCGTTTCCCGCCGCACCATGCGGGTTGTAGTCCTGCATATGCCAGCCCAGCTTGGCGCTTTTGCCGTCGCCCAGCAAGCTGTAGCGTGTGGCACGGTCTTGCGAAGCAGAGTGGAAATGCTGCGCTTCTTCCATGCGCACTTTGTACGGCGCGATCGCCAGCATCAGCGAGGTTTCGATGTCGCCGCCGTGCACCCCGAAGCGATGTTCGTGTTCGCCGAAGGCCTCCCAAGCAGTCCCCAATGGCAATTGGTACCAGTGACTGGAAAACACCGTCAGACCGCAGTGTCCGCGCAACTCGCGCGCGACCACATCCATCAAACCGGCGTTACCGCCATGCGCATTGAACATCAGCAGTTTTTTGATGCCGGTGCGGGCCACGCCTTCACCGATGTCGCACCATTGTGAAATGAGGTGCGCCGGTGACAGACTGAGCGTTCCGTCGTAGGCCAAGTGTTCGCTGCTCAAACCCACGGATTGCGTGGGCAACAGCAACACCGGATCGGTCGGCTGTAAATGCGCCAGGGCAGCGGCCAGCATGGCATTGACCAAATCGGTATCCACCGACAAAGGCAAATGCGGCCCGTGCTGCTCGGTCGCGCCCAAGGGCAGCACAGCCACCGTGCGCGACGGATCGAGTTCGGAAAAATCGGTGCTGACGCAATCAGCCCAGTAACGCGGTAAGACCTTCATGCGCGCCATCTTAAGCGCTTGGGTAACATGGGCTGCATGTCCTCATTCCTGTCGTTTTTTAAGAAATCTTGTGGCGTGGTTTGGCTGTTACTCGGCCATGCGCTGGCACTGTCGCAAACCGCCCCAACTGCCGTGGTACAAACCGCGCAGGTTCGCGCTGAACTGCTGGCTTATGCGCCACAAGGGGTGCAAGCCGGTCAGCCGCTGTGGTTAGGTTTGCAATTGCAACACCAACCCGGTTGGCATACCTACTGGCGCAACCCGGGCGACAGCGGTTTGGCCACGCAATTGCAGTGGCAACTTCCCGCAGGCATGAAGGCTGGCAACACCCTTTGGCCCACGCCAGAAATGATTCCTGTGGGCAATATGGTCAACCATGGCTTTGAGGGCCGTGTGCTGCTGGCCGTGCCGGTCAAAGTCACTGGTTCATTCACTGGGCGTGAAATCGACATTCGGCTGCAAGCCGACTGGTTGGTCTGCAAAGAAGAATGTATTCCGCAGTCTGGGCAATTTGTATTGAAACTTCCGGTTGCCTCTAGTGTGGCCGAGCATGCCAACGCTTTCGAGCAACTGTTGTCGGTGCAGCCAGTGGTTTTATCGCCCCCCAAACAAAGCATGTCGTTTGACGCCAGTGCATTGGCGCTGCGCATACAAGGTTTGCCCTCCGAGCTACAAGGCAAGCCATTAAAGGCTTTTGCCTACACGCCAGAGGTGCTGGCCAGCGGATTGGGCATCAACGGTGGCGGTGAATGGCAAAACGATGTGTGGCAGTTTCGCGCCGCTTTGCACAATATGCGCAGCACTGAACCCAAAGACATGGATTTGCTGCTGGTAGATGACAGCACCACACCAGCGCGAGCATGGCAGGTCACTCTGCTGATGCCAGGCGATTGGCCCAAACACACTGTCGCTGCACCACAGCCAACTGCGGCACCAACGATCAACACCACGGCAGCTGCATCGTGGCCTGGCTTACTCAGCAGTTTGCTGGGGGCGTTGGTGGGCGGCTTGCTACTCAATCTCATGCCTTGTGTATTGCCGGTTCTTGCCATCAAAGTGTTGTCGCTGACGAAATCTTCATTGACGCCTTTGCAGCGTAAAGCGATTGGCACTGCCTATGGGCTGGGCGTGCTGGCCAGCATGCTGGCGCTGGCGCTCTTGGTCATGGGTTTGCGGGCGGCAGGCACTCAATTGGGTTGGGGCTTTCAATTGCAGTCGCCCGGCTTGGTAGCTGGCTTGGCGCTGTTGTTCACATTGATTGCGCTGAATTTATGGGGCTTGCTGGAATGGCGTGGCAATTGGGGCGGTGGTCTGGCCGCTCACATGGCCCGCAACCCGGTAGTGGATGCGTTTTTGTCGGGTGTGCTGGCGGTGCTCGTGGCGGCGCCTTGCACCGCGCCGTTCATGGGCGCCTCGGTAGGGGTGGCTTTCACCCTGCCGACCTGGCAAGGTTTGTTGATCTTTTTGAGCTTGGGCACCGGCTTGGCATTGCCATTCACGATGAGTGCCTGGCTCCCCGCCACTGCTGCATGGCTGCCCAAGCCAGGCGCATGGATGCAGGTGCTGCGCCAGACCTTGGCTTTCCCGATGTTGCTGACCGTGGTTTGGTTGCTGTGGGTGTTTTCCAAGCAAGCCGGAGAAGAAGCGGCAGCACTGCTGCTGGCTGCCTTGGTTCTGGCGGGCGGCATGTTCTGGTCGCTGGGCTTGGCCAAACCTGCCGGTCAATGGGTACGTGCGGTTTTCATTGCGTGCTTGTGCGCTGTGCTGTGGATGTCGGCGCCTGTGTGGCGCAGCGCGCCTGCACCAGGAGCAAAAACGATGGCCGATGGCGCTTGGCAAGCCTGGTCTACCGAGCGTGTCAACGCGGCCCTGCAACAAAAACAAGCGGTGTTCATTGACTTTACCGCTGCTTGGTGCGTGACTTGTCAGGTGAACAAGCAAACCACTTTGCGCGATCCCCGGGTGTTAAAAGCATTCGCGGATCGCAATGTGTTGTTGTTGCAAGCAGATTGGACGCGTCAGGACCCGGCAATCAGTCAGGCGTTGGCCGCCTTGGGTCGCAGCGGGGTGCCGGTGTATGTGTTGCAAGCGCCCGGCAAACCGCCGCAAGTGTTGTCGGAGTTACTGACCCCTGACTTGGTGATTCAGGCGCTTGCTGACTTGAATTAATTGTTAATTGGGGTCAGGTTCCAATTACTGACTTGAATTAATTGTTAATTGGTAATTGGGGTCAGGTTCCAAAACAAATGGGGTCAGATACCAATTAATTGATGTGTTCACGCCATGTCGGCTCGGTCGCCGCTCACCGCCTACGGCAACGTTCGCGTCGGCCCGACCGCCATGTCGTTTGTCCACTCGATGTATTTCTCCGACAGCATTCCTGCTGTTAGAC
>CAMDSU010000196.1 GCA_945907335.1 Bordetella parapertussis
GTTTTTGCGCTCAGCCGGGTCAATACTGACCAAGGTCACCTCGGGCATCAAGGCCAGACGTTCGCGGATTTGTAGGCCAGTGGTTCCGGCTTCGCCATCGATGAAGACTTTGAACATGAAAAACTTTCTTGAAGAAATTCGACACCCGAAGTGGAATGCGCAGACCACACAACAGCTTGTAACTCGCGCTGCAAGCCTGTCAAACAGCTGACAGCAAACCCACGTTTTGATGCAATGCAGCATGATACATTTCGTGCCAGTTCAGCCCGATAGGGGCATGCATGATGTTCTGCAACGGCGGCAGACGTCGGATTGAAAGCGAGTTCTTATGAAAATACATGAATACCAAGGCAAGGAGATCTTGCGCCAGTTTGCTGTTCCCGTTCCACGTGGCATCGCGGCATTCACCGTACAAGAGGCCGTGGAAGCGGCACAAAAACTCGGGGGCCCGGTCTGGGTGGTGAAAGCGCAGATACACGCTGGCGGCCGCGGCAAAGGCGGCGGGGTGAAAGTTGCCAAAAGTATTGAAGATGTCAAACGTCTGGCCAGCGAAATTTTGGGCATGCAATTGGTCACCCACCAAACTGGCCCAGTTGGTCAAAAAGTCAGGCGCTTGTACATAGAAGATGGCGCTGACATTCAAAAAGAATATTACGTGTCATTGGTCACTGACCGCGCTTCGCAAAGCATCGCATTCATCGCATCCAGCGAAGGTGGGATGGACATCGAACAAGTCGCGCATGACACGCCCGAGAAAATCATCACCGAGTTGATTGACCCGTTGACTGGCCTGGGCGACGCGCAAGCCAAAAAAATCGCTGATGCGGTGGGTATTCCAGCCGATTCCACCGCCCAAGCCGTGGACGTATTCAAAAAGCTGTTCAATTGCTACATGGACACCGATGCCTCTCTGGTGGAAATCAACCCACTCAACCGCGACAGCAAAGGCAACATCATGGCGCTGGACGCCAAGTTCAACTTTGACGCCAACGCGTTGTTCCGCCATCCCGACATCGTGGCTTACCGCGATCTCGATGAAGAAGATGCGGCGGAAATAGAAGCCTCCAAATTCGACTTGGCCTACATCAGCTTGGACGGCAACATCGGTTGTCTGGTCAACGGCGCAGGCTTGGCCATGGCCACCATGGACACCATCAAATTGTTTGGCGCCGAGCCCGCCAACTTCTTGGATGTGGGCGGTGGCGCCACCCCGGAGAAAGTCACTGAAGCCTTCAAGATCATGTTGAAGAATCCCAAGGTCGAAGCGATATTGGTCAACATTTTTGGCGGCATCATGAAATGCGACACGATTGCGCATGGTGTCATCACTGCATGCAAAGCCGTCAACCTCAAGGTTCCGCTGGTGGTGCGCATGAAGGGCACCAACGAAGACCTGGGCAAAAAAATGCTGGCCGATTCCGGCTTGCCCATCATCAGCGCCAACACCATGGCGCAAGCCGCTCAAGCCGTTGTGGCTGCATTGAAAGCTTGATATATGTCCATCTTCATCAACAAAGACACCAAGGTCATCACCCAAGGCATCACTGGCAAGACCGGCCAGTTTCATACAGAAAAATGCCAAGAATATGCCAACGGCAAACAGTGTTTTGTGGCCGGTGTGAACCCGAAAAAAGCCGGTGAATCCATTTTCAATATCCCGATTTACGCCTCGGTCAAAGAAGCGGCGCACGAAACCGGCGCAACAGTCTCTGTCATTTACGTGCCACCCGCCGGTGCAGCTGATGCGATTTGGGAAGCGGTAGAAGCCGACTTGGATTTGGCGATTTGCATCACCGAGGGCATTCCGGTGCGCGACATGCTGATGGTGCGCAACCGCATGAAAGCCAAAGAAGCGGCAGGCGGCAAACGCACGCTGCTGCTCGGTCCCAATTGCCCGGGTCTGATCACACCTGAAGAAATTAAAATTGGCATCATGCCCGGCCATATCCACCGCAAAGGGCGCATTGGCGTGGTGTCGCGTTCCGGCACACTGACCTATGAAGCCGTGGCGCAACTCACTGAAATCGGTCTGGGCCAGTCCAGCGCTGTCGGCATCGGCGGCGACCCGATCAACGGTTTGAAACACATCGATGTGATGCGTGCATTCAACGACGACCCAGACACCGACGCGGTCATCATGATCGGTGAAATTGGTGGCCCCGATGAGGCGGAAGCGGCGCGTTGGTGCAAAGCCCACATGAAGAAACCGATTGTGGGATTCATCGCAGGCGTGACTGCACCCGCGGGCAAACGCATGGGACACGCCGGTGCCTTGATCAGTGGCGGCGCGGATACTGCCGAGGCCAAATTGGCCGTGATGGAAGAATGCGGTTTCAAAGTGACGCGCAACCCGTCAGAAATGGGCAAATTACTCAAGGCCATGCTCTGATTCAGTTTGCCAACAGAGCTGCTTGCAGGTTGAGCATCCCTGTGCAATTTCGACAGTGTGACTCAAACCACCACACACTCTGGTGTTGACAATGGGAGCAACCCAAACTACCCAGGAGTCTTTTATGCGGCAGCGCAAACAGCATGGATTTACATTGATCGAATTGATGGTGGTGGTCGCCATCATCGGCATATTGGCCGCTTTGGCCGTACCAGCCTACCAAGATTACAGCGTGCGCGCTCGTGTCAGCGAAGGCTTGACATTGGCCGGGACCGCCAAAGCACAGGTACAAGATGTGTTCAACAGCGGAAGTTCTGCTGCAACGGGTTATGCCAACGGCTACCAATCACCCACGGCCACTGCCAATATCAAAAGCATTTCCATCGACGCTGCGACAGGCGTTATCAGAATCACCACGCAAAAAAATGCAGGTGATGGCTTGTTTTTGTTGGTGCCCTATACAGGGCAAGCGAATGCGGCCAGCCTGTTGCCAGACGCTACGGCAGAGTTCAGCATTCCTGAACAATCGGTGGTGGCTTGGCGCTGCATGGCAAAAGGGGCCAGCGCGCCTTCGGGCTTGACATTGGGTGCCACGCCAACGTTGTTGGCAAAGTATGCGCCCACAGAATGCAGGTAATACCAGTCACAGCAAGTCATAAAAAACACCGACAACCATGTTGCAGTCGGTGCATCCAAAAGGAATCATAAAAAGAGCCGGGGGGGGTGAATGTCAATCTGCCACAAAACTCCCGCTCTTTCCACCATGCTTCTCCATCAACTTCACCCCGTTGATGGTCATGCCCCGGTCCACTGCTTTGCACATGTCGTAAATGGTGAGCAAGGCCACTTGCACCGCAGTTAACGCTTCCATTTCCACGCCGGTTTGTCCGTGGGTTTCGACAGTGGCGGTACAAGTGACACGGGCCGGATCGTGTTGTGTAGAAAAATCAACAGCAACCCGCGTCAAAGCCAGTGG
>CAMDSU010000197.1 GCA_945907335.1 Bordetella parapertussis
TCAGCGGCTTCTTTTTCCTCGGCGGTCTCGTAAGGCACATCAATGAATTTCGCACCGAGGGACTCGACCTGTTCTTTCACGCTGGGGCGCACGTCCGAGGCTTCAATGACTGCGCCTAAACGCTTGGCCGTGGCAATCGCCTGCAAACCGGCCACGCCCACACCCAATATGACAACGCGAGCTGCCTTGACGGTACCGGCCGCGGTCATCAACATGGGGAAAAAGCGCTGGTATTTGTCGGCCGCCATCATCACGGCTTTGTAACCGGCGATATTGGCCTGCGAGGACAACACATCCATGCTTTGCGCCCGTGTGGTGCGCGGCGCGGCTTCCAAGGCAAAACTGGTCAAACCGGCCGCCGCGATGCGTTGCAAACCGTCGGCATCAAACGGGTTGAGCATGCCAACCAATGCGCTGCCTGATTTCATGTGTGACAACTCAGTGGCTGAGGGTGCGCGCACTTTGAGCACCAGTTCGGCACCCAAGGCGCCTGCTGCGTCGGTGATTTGCGCACCCGCGGCCTCATAGGCGGCATCAGTGACACTGGCAGCAACACCAGCACCCGACTGCACGTGAACAGTGTGGCCCTGGGCAATGATTTTTTTGGCCGTTTCAGGGGTCACGGCAACACGGGTTTCGCCCGCCGTGGTTTCGGCAGGCACGCCAATCAGCATGTTTATCTCCTCTACACAATGGGCGAGAATCATCGCAGATTCACAACAGGCCCGAAAAACAGGGATTTTGCACCATGACGTACCGTTGGAAACCCAGTGTGACCGTGGCCGGCATCATCGAACAAGATGGCCGCTATTTATTGGTGGAAGAGCACACTCCCAAAGGCTTGATGTTCAACAACCCTGCCGGACATTTAGACCCAGGCGAGTCGCCACTGCAAGCCTGTGTACGCGAGGTATTGGAGGAAACTGCATATGCTTTCACACCGACCGCACTGGTCGGCATTTACCTGTCGCGTTTTAGCAAACCGCCCACGCCGGAGGACCCGGATGAAGACATCACTTATTTGCGCTTCGCTTTTACTGGTGTGTTAGGTGAGCACCACCCTGAGCGCCCATTGGATGACGGCATTGTGCGGACCTTGTGGATGACCATTGATGAGATGCTGGCCAGCCAAGCAAGGCACCGCAGCCGTTTGTTGGTGCGCTGCGCCCAAGACCATGCGCGCGGTGTGCGCTTGCCGTTGGAAACAATTTATACAGATACCAGTGTGTACGCGCCGGGCGGCCCGCCCTGAATCATCGGGCCAGCATTTCAGCCGCCGGGTCTTCAGCTTGCATGACAAATTGCGCCCATGGTGCCAGGCGTTGCGCATCGGAACGCAGTACTTCTTGTTTGACCCGCAAAATTTGGGTCGGGTGCATGGAAAAGTATCGCAAGCCCAAACCAATCAGCAAACGGGTCAGCCCCGGATCTCCGGCCATTTCACCGCACAGCGCGACTTCTTTGCCCGCCGCCGCACCTTGTGCGATGGTATCGGCCAACAGATGCAATATCGCTGGGTGCAAGGGGTCGTACAAATGCGCCACTTGTTCGTCAGCGCGGTCAATCGCCAAGGTGTACTGAATCAAGTCATTGGTGCCCACTGACAAAAAATCGAAATGCTTCAAGAACAAGGGCAGGCTGAGGGCGGCGGCAGGTACCTCGATCATGGCGCCCACACGCAGCGGGCCGTAGGGAATGGATTTTTTGTCCAATTGCTCGCGGGCATGGGCCAGCCAATGCAAGGTTTGCTTGATTTCTTTGGCGTGACCGAGCATCGGGATCAGTAAATTGACTTGTCCGTGCGCCGACGCACGCAATATCGCGCGCAATTGGGCGAGAAACATGCCCGGGTCAGCCAAACTCCAGCGTATGGCGCGCAAGCCCAGCGCCGGGTTCAAGTGCGCCTGCTCTTTGACCGTGCGGTCCAAGGGCTTATCAGCGCCCACGTCTACGCTGCGTATCGTGACCGGCAAGCCTTGCATACCTTCAACCGCACGTTTGTAGGCTTGGTATTGCTCTTCCTCGTCCGGCAATTTGCCGTCCCGTCCCATGAATAAAAACTCGCTGCGAAACAAGCCAACACCCACCGCACCCATTTCCACAGCAAGCTGGGTGTCTTCAGGCAATTCGATATTGGCCAGTAAATGGATAGATTGGCCATCGAGCGTGACAGCCGGGGTATGGCGCAAATGCACCAAGCGTTCTCTTTCAAGTTCAGCCTGTCGCTGCTTGAACACGTATTCAGCAAGAATGAACGGGGAAGGATCAACAATGATCACGCCAGCATCGCCATCAATGATGACCCAGTCGTCCTGCCGCACCAAATGACTGGCACTGCGCGCGCCCACCACCGCCGGTATGTCCAGGCTGCGCGCAACGATGGCGGTATGCGATGTCTTGCCACCTACATCGGTGACAAAGCCTGTGAACACGCTTTGCTTGAATTGCAACATGTCAGCAGGCGACAGGTCATGGGCCACCAAAACCAAAGGGGCATCATGGCTTTCGTCTAACAGTTGTTCCTGCTGTCTTGCACTGCTGGGCTTACGTCCCGCGGGTTGCGGCAAGCTGGTGGGCAAGCCTTTCATGTGGCGCAACAAGCGCTCGACCACTTGTTCGAGGTCCCCTTTGCGCTCGCGCAAATAGGCATCTTCCATGTCGTCGAATTGACGCGCCACCACTTCAAGCTGTGAGATAAGCGCCCATTCTGCGTTGTAGAGTCGGTCTGTCACCCAGTGCTTGACGCCATCAGCCAGCATTTCGTCTTGCAGCAGCATCATGTGGACCTCCAGCAACGCGGGCAGTTCAGGCGGCGCGTCCTTGGGTACAGATTGGTGCAAACGCTGCACCTCGGCCATGACAGCGTTGCGTGCCTGCGTGATACGCGCCAATTCTTCTTCCACTTGTGCTGGCTTGATGAAATAGTGAGCCACATCCACGCGGCTGCTGGCCACCAGCACGGCCTTGCCAATCGCAATGCCGCGCGCAACCGCCAATCCGTGGATGGAAAACGTCATGCCAGTCTCATTCGCCTTCGCCAAATTTGTCGTTGATCAATGCAAGCAATGACTGCAATGCTTCATTTTCTTGGTCGCCAATGGTTTCGATTTCAATGTCTGTGCCGACTCCTGCAGCAAGCATCATCACACCCATGATGCTTTTGGCGTTTACACGCCGCTCACCCCTGGAAAGCCAAACTTGGCAAGGAAAACTGCCGGCCAGCTTGGTGAGTTTGGCGGATGCTCTGGCATGCAAGCCCAATTTGTTGATCACTGTAATGCTTTGTTTCATGTTGACCTGTGGTTGTTTTATTCGGAACTGCTGGAGAGTTGCATCACGCCTTGGGTGCCGC
>CAMDSU010000198.1 GCA_945907335.1 Bordetella parapertussis
GCTTCGGGCTCTGCAAAACGCCTGCCGCGACTCTGTGAGGGCAAGCAGGCATACGAGGCCAAGCCGTTCGCGGCAGGGGCTATGTCAGCAACGGACACATGGCTCATGCGCGGCAGCAAGCCTCGACCACTTCGGCCACCAGCGCATCGGGCGCGCCGCGCACCACGGCGCTGCCGGGCGTATCTATCAACACAAAACGTATGTCACCCGCCTCGGCTTTTTTATCCACACGCATATGGTGCAAATACACATCAGCACCGAGCGCCGGGCCGGTCACAGGCAAACCGGCTTTGGCGATCAAAGCGGTGAGGCGCTGCACAAAAGCCGCATCCACCAACCCCAAACGCTGCGACACATGCGCGGCCATGACCATGCCGCAGCCCACCGCTTCTCCATGTAACCAAACACCGAAACCCAAACCGGCTTCGATGGCGTGGCCAAAGGTGTGGCCGAAATTGAGAATGGCGCGTAGGCCGGATTCGCGTTCGTCTTGGCCGACCACCCAAGCTTTGATTTCGCAACTGCGTTTGACCGCATACGCCAGCGCTTGCGGGTCGCGCGCCATCAAATTATCCAAGTGTTGTTCTATCCAATCGAGAAAAGCCATGTCGGCGATCGGGCCGTATTTGATCACCTCGGCCAAACCGGCGCTGAGTTCGCGCGGGGGCAGGGTTTGCAAAGTGGACAAGTCACACACGACGCGCTCGGGTTGGTAAAAAGCGCCGATCATGTTTTTACCAATGGGATGGTTGATCGCAGTCTTGCCGCCCACGGATGAATCGACTTGCGACAGCAAAGTGGTAGGCACTTGCACGAACGGCACACCACGCATATAGCAAGCCGCGGCAAAGCCCGTGATGTCGCCGATGACGCCACCGCCCAATGCGAACAACGCGGTTTTGCGGTCGCAAGCTTTGCCGAGCAACACATCAAAAATCGAGTTCAAACTGTCCCAGGTTTTGTAGCTCTCGCCATCAGGCAATGCACACACATGGATCACCGGGTAATGCGGCGTCAAACTTTGCTGTAAACGCGCCAGGTACAAAGGTGCGACTGTGTCGTTGGTGACGATCAGCGCAGCGCCGGCTTTGGGCAAGCCTTGCCAGGCGGATGCGTTATCGATCAAACCAGCACCAATGGCGATGTCGTAACTGCGCTCGCCGAGGTCTATGTGTACGTGTTCAGTGTGCGTCATGGGACAGGGGTTTCGATCGGTAGCAAACCGGCAAGTTCAAGTTGGGCCACGATCATGGTGACCATGGTCGGGATGCGCGGGCGGCTGGTTTCGATGACGAAATGCGCCGCCGCCTGGTAGTGCGGGTCGCGTTCTTCAAACAGTTGCTGTATTTTGAGCTTGGGGTCATCCACCTGCAACAAAGGGCGCTGGTTGTCATTTTTCAAACGCCTGAAAATTTCCTCGGGCTGCACCCGCAGGTAAATCACGTGGGTGCGTTCACGCAACAGCTGCTTGTTCTCGTCTCGCAACACAGCGCCGCCGCCGGTGGCCAGCACGCCGCAGGCGGTGCGGGTCATGTCGTCAATGACTTGGGTTTCAATGTCTCTGAATGCGGCTTCGCCACTGCTCGCGAAAAAATCCTTGATGGCCATGGCAATGCGCAACTCGATGACCTGGTCGCAGTCGACAAAGCCCACGCCTAATTTGCGGGCCAATTGCCGACCGACTGTCGATTTGCCGCTGCCCGGCATGCCCACCAAAGCCAACACGATAAAAGCTTTCTCAAGGTGCGAAGGCACTTTGTTCAAGCATTTTAGGGCTTAGGAATATCAACAACTCTTGTTTGCTGCTCCTGCTCGCGCGGTTGCCAAACAGCCAACCCAGCAAAGGGTTGTTGCGCAAACCGGGCAAACCAGCGCGGTTGGTGTTGTTGCTGGTTTCGTAGATGCCACCGATCATGACGGTGCCACCGTCCTCAACCCGCACCTGGGTACTGACATGCTTGGTATCAATGGCAAAGCCTGCGGGTGTGCTTTGCCCAACGCTGTCCTTGTGCACATCCAAGTACATGGTGATGCTGCCGTCTGGTGTGATGTGCGGCGTGACCTCCAAGCGCAAATTGGCTTTGCGAAACGCAATCGAGGTGCTGCCGTTAGGACCAGACAACTGGTAGGGCAATTCGGTGCCCTGCTCGATGATGGCCTTGGATTGATTGGCAGTGACCAATCGCGGACTTGCCACCACCCGCCCCATTCCCTCGGCCTCCAGCGCAGAAAGTGTCACACCCAAGCGGCGACTGTGCAATGGGTTGAAAAATGTCAGCGTGGCGTTGGCAGGTTCTGCGCCAAGCGCTTTTGCGGCCGGAAAGTTAAGGTTGACATTTTCTGAGGGTGAAGACAAGCGCACGCCCAACGAAGAGGCCAGGTTGTCCAACGCTTCGACAATGCGTGCCTCGATCAACACCTGTCGCTGCGGCACGTCCACACGTGCGATCAATTGCGATACCTGCTCCAAGCGGTCTTCAATGTCAGTGACAAACAACTGGTTGGTTCTGGCGTCCGCCATGGCGCTGCCTCTGGGGCTGAGCAATCGCGCAGGCGCTGTTGTGCCAGAGGCACCCGCCGCCTGATTCAGCAAGGGTGGCAATAAATCCGCCGCTTTGGCGTAATTGAGCGCAAACGACTTGGTGTGCAAAGGCTCCAGCACTTCAATCGCCCGCCGCGTTTCCATGGCCCCTTTTTCCCGCGCCGACAGCTCTGCCTGGGTGGCGACCCAAATCACATTGCCCTCTTTGCGCTGGCCGAGCCCTCGGGTTTGCAAAATCGTGTGCAGCACTTGGTCCCAAGGCACATCTTTCAAGCGCATGGTGAGATTGCCACCGACGCTGTCGGACATGATGATGTTGACGCCACTGAATTCGCTGACCAGTTGCAGCGCGGTTCGCAATTCAATGTGTTGAAACTGCATGGACATGGGTTCGCCAGTGAACATCAAGGGAGGTTGCTTAAGCGATGCTGGTGCCTCAGTTTGCGCATGGCCAGTGTGCAGCTGCAAGGCCAAGCAGACCCAAGCGCACTGTTTGATGCGGCGAAAAAAACATTTCTTCATGGTTGCGTCGCTGTAGGAAAACGTCTTTCAAGGCTCACCCATTTGCCTTGCGCATCTGCCACCCATTCGCGTAAACGTAAATGGTCGCGTCCAATCTCCATGACAACACCCCAGTCTTGCCCGAGACGATCGCCTACAAGCACTGGATGAACCCGGCCGTCGCAATGCACCAAGGCTTGTCGCTGTTGGTCATTGGCCAGCATACCGGCCCAACGCATTTGTGACAGTGGCCGTGTTTGCCAAGGCAACGGGGTGGCCCCGGACAGCG
>CAMDSU010000199.1 GCA_945907335.1 Bordetella parapertussis
AGGTAGTTGTCAATACCTCTTCCTTCGCGGGTTAAAAACTCTTCAACCGCTTTTGAAAAACGCATGTCTGCCAGCCAGTGCGCGCTGTGCGTGCTCACCGGCATCAAGGCGCGCGCCATTTTGTGTTCGCCTTGTGCGCCGCCTTCAAAGCGTTGAACATCGTTCGCAATACACCATGCAAGCGGCTGGTAATAGCAGGCTTCAAAGTGCAGGCAATCCACTCTTTCAAGTGCGCCCCAATAGCGGCCGTAAGCAACCGTGGGTTTGCCCGCCTCGTCCTGCAAGCCAATCAAACTGCACGCTACTGGCCGCCGATTCATCTCCGCAATAAACAGCAGCCAGTTCGACGACATCGTGTTTTGCATCTGCTTGAAAAATGCGGGCGTCAGATAGGGCGCATTGCCGTGTTCCAAGTAGGTGCGTTCGTAGCACTGGTAGAAAAAACGCCAGTCTGCTTCGCTGATGTCTGGTCCGTGCGCATGTCTGAAAACCACACCGGCCTCGGTCACTTTGCGTCTTTCCTGACGTATTTTTTTGCGCTTTTCTTGGTTCAAGCTACCCAGAAATGCGTCAAAGTCCGTCCAGCCCAGGTTTTGCCAATGGAATTGCACGGTTTGGCGATGCAGCAATTCAGCCCGTGCGGTGGTTGCGATGTCAGCAGCGCTTCCAAACAGCAGATGCAGCGAAGACACACGCTGCTCCTCACACCAAGCGATAACGGCTTGCAACAACATATCGCGGTGTTTGTCGCTGTCTGCAAGTAACCGCGAGCCTGGGACCGGGGTGAATGGCACTGCAATCAACGCCTTAGGGTAATACGCAAGGCCATGTTGCGCATAGGCATTGGCCCATGCCCAGTCAAACACATATTCACCATAAGAATGGGTTTTTAAATAAAGCGGGCAAGCCGCCACTAAAGTGTCATTGACCCAAAGTGAGAAAAACTGGGCGGTCCATCCGCTGCTTGGTGTGGCGCTTGCACTTTCGTGCATGGCCAGCAGGTAGGCATGCTGCATGAAAGGAGAGGGGCAGTCTTGTGCCGCCAACAAAGCGTCCCATTGATCGGCGGGTATTTGCCCCGGGTGATCGTGCACCCGAATGCCATAATCATTCAGCTTAATTTGTATTTCATCCATGACGCTTCAACTCAGTGTAGCCCAGCTCAATTTCACCGTCGGTGACATGGCGGGCAATGCCCGCAAAATTATCGAGGCCGCGCGAAGTGCTTATTCACGTGGCGTGCGGCTTTTGGTGACCCCCGAATTGGCCATTTGTGGTTATGCCGCAGAAGATTTATTTTTGCGTCCCTCGTTCATTCAAGCGTGCCAGCAAGCGGTGTCTCAGGTGCAACATGAACTGGCAGATTTGATGGGCATGCATGTGGTGCTGGGCCATCCCAGCGGCGACGATAAACGCACGCGTTCGGTTTCGGTGCCCCAGCGGTACAACATGGCTTCTGTGTTTTGTGAAGGCCGTTTGGTGACGAGCTATGCCAAGCGTGAATTACCTAATTACCAAGTGTTTGATGAGCGCAGGTATTTTGTCCCGGGCAAAAAAAGCGCAGTTTTTCAGGTGGAGGGCGTTCAAGTGGGTTTGCTGATTTGCGAGGACGCTTGGTTTGAACAACCCGCCCAAGACGCCAAGGACCATGGCGCGCAGTTGCTGGTTGTGATGAATGCGTCTCCGTTTCATAAAGGCAAAAGCCAAGAACGTGAGCAGGCCATGCAACAGCGTGTCAAAGCCACTGGCTTGCCATTGGTATATGCCCATTTGGTTGGCGCTCAAGATGAAGTGGTGTTTGAAGGACGTTCATTTGCATTGCAGGCCAATGGTCAGGTCGCTGGCAGAGCTGCAGGGTTTGTTGAAGAAGCCTTTGATGTCAAATGCGAGCCATCATCAAACAGCTTGCAACTGGCGTCACACACAGTTTCCCTTGACAACGAGTTGTCTGATGTCTGGCAGGCATTGGTACTGGGTGTACGTGATTACATCGGCAAAAACCGCTTTCCATCAGTGCTGTTGGGCCTGTCCGGCGGTATCGATTCAGCGCTGGTGATGGCGATTGCCGTCGATGCCTTGGGCGCAAACCGGGTGCGCGCAGTGATGATGCCTTCTCCCTATACCGCCAGTATCAGTTTGACCGATGCCCATGAGATGGCGCAACGCATGCAGGTGCGCTACGACGAGTTATCCATCGTGCCCATGTTCAATGAATTTCTAAAAACACTGGCGCCGGATTTCCAAGGCAAGTCGGTCGATACCACCGAAGAAAATATCCAAGCCCGCATACGCGGCACGCTATTAATGGCCATGTCCAACAAGCACGGCTCTATTGTGCTGACCACTGGCAATAAAAGTGAAATGGCCACTGGGTATTGCACTTTGTATGGCGATATGGCGGGGGGATTCGCTGTGATCAAGGATGTGTCAAAAACATTGGTCTACCAATTGGCCAACTGGCGCAATGCCAACAATCCATTTCACACCTGTGAGACACCGATTCCAGAACGAATCATCACCAGACCCCCAAGCGCAGAGTTGCGTGAAGATCAGACTGACCAAGACAGCTTACCGCCCTATGACATTTTGGATGCGATTTTGGAGCGGTACATAGAGCAAGACCAAAGCCAGCAAGAGATTGCAGCGGCGGGCTTTAACAAGTCCGATGTTGACCAAGTCATACGCCTCATCAGAATCAACGAATACAAGCGTCGACAAGCACCAATAGGGGTGCGCATCACCCACCGAGGCTTTGGCAAGGATTGGCGTTATCCTATAACCAGTCTTTTTCGTGCCTGAGCAGGTTTTTTTTCAGCGATAGAGAGGAATCACTATGAAACAAATCACTGCCATCATCAAACCGTTCAAACTGGAAGAAGTTCGAGAGGCATTGGCCGAATGCGGCGTGACTGGATTGACCGTGACGGAAGTCAAGGGCTTTGGCCGTCAAAAAGGTCACACAGAGTTATATCGCGGTGCTGAATATGTCGTTGACTTTCTGCCAAAAGTCAAAGTTGAAGTGGTTGTGAATTCATCTGATGTAGACCGCTGTGTAGACGCCATTGTGTTGGCTGCTCGTACCGGAAAAATTGGTGACGGAAAAATATTTGTCACAGCGGTGGAGCGCGTCATCCGTATTCGCACTGGCGAAACCGACGAATCAGCTGTCTGAGCTTGACCGCACACACCCTTTACTGATTGGGTGTGCGGGACTTCAATCGCATTAAATTAAATACCCTTTAAGCCCGGGCTGACTGAAAGCCCTGCTGCCTCTACCAGACGCGGCAGCAACTCGTGTAAGTTGTCGGATATAAAAAC
>CAMDSU010000200.1 GCA_945907335.1 Bordetella parapertussis
GGCAGCATCATGGTCAATGCCCGCATCTGTGGGGTTTTCATCGACATCGATGCCAAGCCAAAGGCTGCCACGACCATCAAAATGACCACAATCGGCAATACTTTTCGTACCGTGGGTTGACGCACTAAATCGCGGATCATGCCCATGGGATCGGTCAGCGCAGAACCGGTGACAGAGCGCATCGGCGTGCCATTGGACACCATCGCATTGTTGCTGCGTGCACCTGCGTCAGACTCAGTGGTCAGCGCGTTGGAGGTGGTGCCTATTGGGGAATTGAGTGTTGCACTTGCGGTTGCCATGGTGTTCTCTCAGGTTAGACCGGCATGTTCATGATTTCTTCATACGCTCTGAGCACTTTGTTGCGCACCTGTAAGGTGGCCTCAAATGCCAGAGAGGATTTCTGCATACCCAAGACCACGTCGGTCAAAGGTACGTCTTCGCCTTTTTGATAGGCTTCTTGCAAGTTGGAGGACTTGACTTGCACTTCATTGACTTTGTCGAGCAGGTTCTTGACCGACTCGGTGAAATTCGGCAGTTCGGTTTTAGGTGCCTGAATATCTTGCACCTGCGGCGGCTTGATGTTGATCTGGTCAACACCTGCGGCGGCCTTGTTTTGGTAGGCGCGAATCGTCTCCATCATGGAGTTCACGCTGTTGCCTGAAATTCCGTCAATCATGGCTGCTGCTCCCTACTCACGCGGCCACGGCCAGGTCCATACCGCGTTCACGCAGTTGGGCCAATTTGTAGCGCAAAGTGCGCGGGCTGATACCAAGTTTTTTCGCAGCCTCGACACGGCTTTCGGTGGCTTGAATCGCCGCCAAAATCACTTGATGTTCACTGGCCTTCACCGCTGACATCAGGTCTTCCGGGGCCGTGGCTTTCATGTCATCTGAGCTGTTGGGAACCATGAAACTGTCTGGCGACGGTGTGGCAGGTTCTGCCACATGCACCGCTTGCATGGTGTGTGAATCAGCGATCGGTTGCAACATCATCGGCTGTGTTTCATCAAACATCAAATGCGCTGGCGTGACCACACGGCCACGGCACAACACCACGGCACGCTGAATCACATTTTCAAGTTCGCGCACATTGCCGGGCCAAGGGTATTGCTGCAGCATCAATTGCGATTCGATACTCAAGCTCAATGGAATATTTTCTTTGGCCAGACGATTCAATGCCTGCATGGCCAGGGGCAGGATGTCGCCTGTGCGTTCGCACAAAGGCTGGATACGCAAGCGGAAGGTGCTGATGCGGAAATACAAATCTTCGCGGAATTCGCGTGCTTCAATCGCTTGGCGCAAATCCTTGTTGGTGGCGGCAATCACGCGCACATCCAAATCGATCGCGGCTTCACCGCCCAAGCGGTTGAGTTTTTTCTCTTGCAACACGCGCAGCAGTTTGGCTTGCAAATGGATAGGCATTTCGCCGATCTCATCCAAAAATACCGTACCGCCTTGTGCTTGCTCAAACAATCCTTTGTGGTCTTTGTGTGCGCCGGTGAATGCGCCCTTTTCATGACCAAACAACATGTCTTCAATCAAGTGCTCTGGCAATGCCGAGCAATTGAGCGCCACAAAGGGTCCTTTGGCACGCAGGGAAGACTCGTGCAGCACACGGGCCAACACTTCCTTGCCGGCGCCAGTCGGTCCGACCAACAAGGCTGTGACTTCGGTTTGCGCCACTCGTTGCGCCAACGCCAGCAAATGTTGGCTGACCGGGTCGACAAACACAAAACTTTTGGGCTGGTTGCTGTCCGCCAGTTGCATGCCCTGGGCAGCTAATTGCCAAGCAGCCGCTGACCATTCATCTGTAGGCAACACGTGCAGTGCACCATGGCGCATCGCGTCCACCGTGACTTCCATGCGGCGTCTTTCAACGCGGCAGATGACCGGCACATTGAATCCGAGTTGACCGATCAGCATCTGGACTTCACGCAGCAATTCCGCGCTGTCGCCCAAACGAATGATCATGACATGTGCGCGTTTGAGCGCCAAGGTCAAGTCACCCAAGGTGGAAATTGCGTGCAATGCCAGGCCTGCCTCACCCAACTGGGCACGCTGCTCATCATCAAGCGGGCTGAACGGATCCAGCCAGACAGCTTGCAGTACGTTTGAAGTCGAAGTGTTCACATTGATCAACCAGTAACAAAGGTGTGATCAATAAGCAATGGCTGTGCCAACTGTATTTAATAGTACTTAAACACTTATATAAAGCTTTATTTTTTATGTTTTGAATTACTAATGGCTAATGAGTCGGCATTTCGACAGCCGCCCATCAAGCCTTCCAAAGAAATCGCGAGGTTTTCCTGACGCTTGGCGTGGCTTGCAGCTTTGCAGCGGGACTCAACTCAACCACTTTGGGCATGAAACCGCGACAGTGGTTGCCATCTGCCCGGAAGACCTCAAAAGAGGGAATCATACGGCTCTTAAACCCCATCATCTTGCATTGGTAAGGGTTACGCGGGTCCCAACTGATGGCGAAATAGCGGCATTGCCAGCAATCCGGCGCCTTTGTCGGGTCTTCAGCAAAAGTATTCGGTGGCATGAACAAGTGTGCGGGGTTAAACGTTCAATCTGACAGGTTAACCGCCCAACAACTTGAGCACCGATTGCTGGCTGGTGTTGGCTTGCGCCAATACCGCTGTGCCGGCCTGTTGCATGATTTGGTTTTTCGCCAACTCGGTGGAAGCCGCTGCGTAATCCGCGTCTTCAATTTGGCTGCGTGAGGCAGACATATTCATAGACACATTGGTCAGGTTGTTGATGACGTGGTCAAGCCGGTTCATCACCGCACCCATGGTCGCACGTGTGGCGTTGACCTTGTCCATCGCTTCGTCAAGTTTCGTCAAAACTGCACTTGCACCTTCGCGAGTGTTGATACGCACGCTACGTTGTTCAATGTTCAAGTCCACATCGCCGGTGATATCGCCAGTGATGGTGCCTGCTTTGCCGAAATCAGCCAGATCGATGGTGATCAATTGATTGGCGGAAGCACCCACTTGGAAAGCCAGTCGGCCAACTTTGGGGGGATCCATCTCAGAGCTTGATCTACCGCCGTAGGTACCTTCGTGAAACCCTAAAGCTTGGAAGTTACTGTTTGGACCAAAACCGTCAGCACCTGAACTCACAGCAAATGGCTTGCCATTTGCGCGTAACAAAGTTTCAAAGTCGGAAGGCGGCGCACCGATCGGCATAGGCAGACCCGGCATTTGTGGTGCCGTCGCAATCATTCGCACAGTGCCATACACCGTTCGTGCGGTTGTGCTGTTTTCCTCGCCGCCTCGAATGCCTGTGATCTGATTGCTGCCATAACT
>CAMDSU010000201.1 GCA_945907335.1 Bordetella parapertussis
GAATGCACCGTGCCAAAAATCACTGTCATCACGCGCAAGGCCTATGGCGGCGCCTACGACGTGATGGCTTCCAAGCATTTACGCGGCGACGTCAATTTCGCATGGCCGCATGCCGAGATTGCGGTGATGGGCGCCAAAGGCGCAGTGGAAATTATTTTCCGCGAAGACAAGGGCGATCCGGAAAAACTCGCGGCCAAAGAAGCCGAGTACAAAGCCCGTTTCGCTAACCCGTTTGTGGCAGGTGCGCGTGGCTTTATCGACGACGTGATATTGCCCAGCGAAACCCGCAAACGCATTTGTCGTTCGCTGGTGATGTTGAAAGACAAAAAAGTAGAAAACCCGTGGCGCAAGCACGGCAATATTCCGCTGTGAGTGTGCTGGAGAAAAAAATGTTTAGAAAAATACTGATTGCTAACAGAGGTGAAATCGCCTGCCGCGTCATCGCCACCGCCCGCCGCATGGGCATTGCCACTGTGGCGGTGTACTCTGAAGCTGACCGCAACGCGCGCTTTGTGGCGCTGGCTGACGAAACCGTGCACATTGGCCCGGCGGCCAGCCGTGAAAGTTATTTGGTGGCAGACAAAATCATTGCAGCCGCCAAGCAAACCGGTGCGCAAGCCATTCACCCGGGCTATGGTTTTTTGAGTGAGAACGAAGATTTCGCCAAACGCTGTGAAGAGCAAGGCATCATCTTCATCGGCCCCAAGCACGAAGCCATCGCGGCCATGGGCGACAAAATCGCTTCCAAAAAATTGGCGGCACTCGCCAAAGTCAACACCATTCCCGGCGTGAACGAAGCCATTGAAACACCCGAGAAAGCGGTGGAGATCGCCAAAGGTATCGGTTATCCGGTGATGATCAAAGCGTCAGCCGGCGGCGGCGGCAAAGGTTTGCGTGTGGCCTATAACGACAAAGAAGCGCTCGAGGGCTTCACATCATGCCGCAACGAGGCGCGCAACAGTTTTGGCGATGACCGTGTCTTCATTGAAAAATTCGTCGAAGAGCCGCGTCACATTGAAATCCAGTTGCTAGGAGACGCGCACGGCAACGTGGTGTTTTTGAACGAACGTGAATGTTCTATCCAACGCCGTCACCAAAAAGTGATTGAAGAAGCGCCGTCGCCTTTCATCAGTGACGAGACGCGCGCCGCCATGGGTGCGCAAGCCGTGGCTTTGGCCAAGGCCGTGAAATACCAAAGCGCAGGAACTGTCGAGTTCGTGGTCGGTAAAGACCAGAGTTTTTATTTCCTCGAGATGAACACGCGCTTGCAAGTGGAACACCCTGTGACCGAATGCATCACTGGTTTGGATTTGGTGGAGTGGATGATCCGTGTGGCTGCCGGTGAAAAACTGCCGTTCGCGCAATCTGATATTCAGCGCAACGGCTGGTCGATTGAATGCCGCATCAATGCCGAAGACCCGTTCCGCAATTTCCTGCCTTCCACTGGGCGTTTGATCCGTTTTCAGCCACCCGAGCAAACCATGGTGCAAGCTGATACCTCCAAACTCATGGGTGTACGCGTCGATACCGGTGTGCAAGAGGGCGGTGAAATCTCCATGCACTACGACTCGATGATCGCGAAATTGATTGTGCATGGCCGCGACCGCAACGACGCCATCCAAAAAATGCGTGAAGCCTTGAACGGTTTTGTCATCAGAGGCATCAGCTCGAATATCCCATTCCAAGCGGCATTGCTCGCCCACCCGGATTTTGTCAGCGGCAACTTCAACACTGGCTTTATCGCCGAACATTTCGGCAAAGGCTTCCATGCGGAAGACGTGCCACATGCCGACCACGATTTTCTGGTGGCGCTCGCAGCTTTTGTGCGCCGTAAATCGCGTGAACGTGCAGCGTCCTTGAGCGGTCAATTGCCCGGCTATGACGTCAAGGTGGGGCAAAAATATTCGGTGATCACACTCAACGCTAATGGTAATCACGAATTCAGCGAAGTTGAAGTGGATGACGCAGGTGGACGCGGTACGGCGGTTATCAAAGTCAATGACAAAAATTACGCCATTCACAGTACATCCCGCTTGAATGACATCGCCATTGAAGGCACAGTGAATGGGCAGGCTTTCACAGCGCAAGTTGAACGCGGTTCAGCAAAGAACCCACTCGTGTTGCAAGTACAGCATCATGGGCGTCGCATAGACGCTTTGGTGGTTTCTCCTCGCATGGCCGAGTTGTACCGTCAGATGCCTTTCAAAGCGCCGCCTGATCTCAGCCGATTTGTGTTGTCCCCCATGCCGGGTTTGCTGGTTGATGTAGCGGTCACCGTGGGTCAAAAAGTACAGGCAGGTGAGCGTGTGGCAGTCATCGAAGCCATGAAAATGGAAAACGTGTTGTTCGCAGCGCAAGATGGCGTGGTGAAAAGCGTGATGGCCGTCAAAGGCGAGTCGTTGACCGTTGATCAGGTGATTGTGGAGTTCGCATGAGCAGACCGTTTCAGGTACTAGGTGTTCAGCAAATCGCCATCGGTGCCACAGATAAAAAGGCTTTGCAAAAACTTTGGATCGATTTGTTCGGTTTGCAAATCACCGGTCAATTTACTTCCGAGCGTGAAAACGTGGATGAAGACATTTGCGCCATTGGCAGTGGTCCGTTCAAGGTCGAAGTCGATTTGATGCAACCACTGGACGTGGACAAAAAACCGGCGGTGCACACCACGCCTTTGAACCACATCGGCTTGTGGATAGACAAATTGCCCGAGGCGGTGGAATGGCTGAGTGCTCAAGGTTTGCGTTTTGCACCGGGCGGTATTCGCAAAGGCGCGGCTGGTTTTGATATTTGCTTTGTGCATCCCAAAGGCAATGACGAATTCCCCATCAGCGGCGAAGGCGTGCTGATTGAATTGGTACAAGCACCTCCGGAGGTAGTCAAGGCATTTGCTGCGCTTGCGGCGAATGCCACGTGATAGTTTGAAGGAGACGGGTCTAGCTCAAGTGTCTTGAGGCTCCACCAAGCTTTACATGATCGATTTATTGCCCTGATTGGGCTTTTGCTCTGGCGAGCGCAGCTTCCACGCGGCTTTGTTTATTTTCTGAAACAAGCGCAGGGCTTGAAACAGTGTTTATACGCAGTCGAAAATTTCTTTGTTCGTAACGTTCTCGCGCCGTGTGCGCCAGCGCTTCGGACCAAGCAGCCCATCCGCTCAATTCGCCACTGACATTCTCTAAATGCATGCAATCCACCGGGCAAACTGGCAGACATAACTCGCAGCCGGTGCACACATCTTCCAACACGGTATGCATGCGTTTGTGTGTACCCATAATCGCATCAACCGGACAGGCTTCTATGCAGAGTGTGCA
>CAMDSU010000202.1 GCA_945907335.1 Bordetella parapertussis
GTCGACATTCGCGAAGTTGTGGCCGATCTCGTACACCGAGGGCAGGCGTTTCATGATGGTGTCCGCACCTAAGTGGTCCAACTTCAAATGCACATAGTCTTTGTTCGGGCCGCAACCACGGCCTTCTTTGATTTCCTGGTCCATGCAACGAGACACGAAGTCGCGCGGCGCCAAGTCTTTGAGCGTGGGCGCATAACGCTCCATGAAACGCTCGCCCAAGCTGTTGAGCAACACCGCGCCTTCGCCACGGCAGCCTTCGGTCAGCAACACACCGGCACCGGCGACACCGGTGGGGTGAAATTGCCAGAATTCCATGTCTTCCAGTGGAATGCCAGCGCGTGCCGCCATGCCCAAGCCGTCGCCGGTGTTGATGAAGGCGTTGGTAGACGCGGCAAAAATGCGTCCTGCGCCGCCGGTAGCCAGCAACACGGTTTTGGCTTCCAGAATATGCAGGTCACCGGTTTCCATCTCGAGGGCGGTGACACCGACCACGTCGCCATCTGCGTCGCGAATCAGGTCTTGTGCCATCCATTCCACAAAGAAATTGGTGTTGGACTTCAAATTTTGCTGATACAAGGTATGCAGCATGGAGTGGCCGGTGCGGTCGGCAGAGGCGCAGGCGCGTTGCACCGATTTCTCGCCGTAGTTGGAGGTATGGCCGCCGAAGGGCCGTTGGTAAATCGTGCCATCGGGGTTGCGGTCAAACGGCATGCCCATGTGTTCAAGTTCATACACCACCTTGGGTGCTTCGCGGCACATGTATTCGATGGCGTCTTGGTCACCCAGCCAGTCAGAGCCTTTGACCGTGTCGTAAAAATGGTAGTGCCAGTTGTCTTCCGACATATTGCCAAGCGACGCGCCGATACCGCCTTGGGCTGCGACCGTGTGCGAGCGCGTGGGAAATACCTTGGAGAGCACGGCCACATTCAGGCCAGCGCGTGAGAGTTGCAGCGAGGCACGCATGCCAGAGCCGCCTGCACCAACGATGACCACATCAAAGCGGCGACGGGGAATAGAAGAACGTGTCATCTGTCAAAGTCTCCAAAGAACCTGCACCGCCCAGCCCAAGCAGGAGAGCAGCCAAACGATCGTGAAAATATGCAGCGCCAAACGCACGCCGACTGGCTTGATGTAATCCATCCAAATATCGCGCATGCCCACCCACACGTGGTAGGTGAGTGCGAGCAGCACGGTGAAAGTCAGTGCCCGCATCCATTGGGGGCTGAAGATACCGGCCCACAGGTCGTAGCCGATCTCGCCGCGCGAAAAAATCAGTTGAAACAAGACCAAAAAAGTAAACAACGCCATCAATGCGGCGGTCAGTCGCTGCGCTATCCAGTCGCGCAGTCCGTAATGGGCACCTGTGACCAGGCGTTTGGAACCGATTCCGTCACTCATGTCTGCTCCTGAAATCAATACAAGCCGAATAATTTAGCGCCTAAAAGCACGGTCAAACCGATGCTCGCACTCAAGGTGAACACGGCGCTGCTGCGGCCGAATTCACGGCTGACCGAATGGGTGGCGTCCATGTACAAATGGCGCAGCCCGGCAATCAGGTGGTGTAAGTACGCCCAGATCAGCGCCAGCAGGGTCAGTTGGATAAACCAACCGGGGTAAATACCAACGCCAAAGTTCAGGGCTGATTTGAATTTAGCGAATGAAATTTCCGAGGAGATGGATTTGTCAAACAACCAGATGATGAAGGGCAACAGCACAAACATCAGCGCGCCGCTGATGCGGTGCAAGATGGACACCCAACCGGCCGCCGGCAGACGGTAACTGGGCAAGTCTTTGAAGGCATTGATGTTGCGAAATACGGGCCTGGTTTTTGCGGGTTCAGTCATGCCTAGGGCTTTCGGGGAAACGGGGCGATAAACCCCAATGGTTCAAAGGTGAAATTCATTCTATTGCAATGCACCATAAATCTGCGTCACGCATGTTTGAGTGGTTCATTTCGAATACTTTTCAATTCAATTCATTCAGGTAGTGGCGGTTGTCCGTGCGGTAAACACCAATGCGCCATTCCATGGGGGTGTCGTGGTAGGTGAACGCCATGCGTTCCACCTTGAGCAAGGGGGTGTCGCTGCTGACGCGTAAGCATTCGCATACTTTCGCGGAGGGCAGTACCGCGCGCAGTCGTTCTTGGGCGCGCACCATGCGGATGCCAAAGTCGGATTCAAACATGGCGTACATCGGGCGGGTATCGGCGCTCAGGCGCTCGGCGGTCAGGCCTTTGAAAGCCGCGCCGGGCAGCCAGATGTCTTCAAAAATAGTGGGCACGCCGTCAAAAGACAGCACGCGGCGCACTTGAAAAACCTGCTCGCCGGTGCGCAAACCCAACACCTCAGCCACTGGTTGCGGGGCACGCAGCTTTTTGCAATCGATGATGTGGCGCTCGGCCGGGCCTTGTGAGTCGCTGTTCGGGTTGTCAGGCTTGAGCTTGAGGAACCGAAACTGCACTTGCTGCTCTGCATGCGTGGCGACAAATGTTCCTTTTCCTTGCCGACGCACCAGCAGGTGTTCCTTGGCCAGTTCGTCAATCGCCTTGCGTACCGTGCCCTGGCTGACTTTGTAGCGCGCTGCCAGTTCGAATTCACTGGGAATCGGGTCGCCAGGTTTCCATTCACCAGCTTGCAGACTTTGCAGCACCAAGCTTTTGATTTGCTGATAAAGCGGGCTGAACGATGCCGAAGCCAATACGGTGGAAACCGCAGGTGTCGCTGTCTTTTCAGGCAATGTGGTGGAGTTCACGGGCAATGAGTCAGGCACAGGTCAAGGTTTAGCCGCTATCATATCTTCTATAAGACATAGGTCTTGTCCTTTTCATCTTGTCCGGACAGCCGGGCTTTATTCTTTTGTTCAATTTCGGAGATTTTTCATGAGTAAACAACCCGTTCGCGTGGCCGTTACTGGCGCCGCTGGTCAGATCGGATATGCCTTGTTGTTCCGTATCGCCTCAGGCGAAATGCTGGGCAAAGACCAGCCTGTCATCTTGCAGTTGCTGGAAATTCCTGACGAAAAAGCCCAAAAAGCGCTCAAGGGCGTGATGATGGAACTCGAAGACTGCGCGTTTCCGCTGCTGGCCGGCATGGAAGCCCACGCAGACCCGATGACCGCATTCAAGAACACCGATTACGCTTTGTTGGTCGGTTCACGCCCCCGTGGCCCGGGCATGGAACGCGCCGAGTTGTTGTCCATGAATGGCGCCATCTTCACGGCGCAAGGCAAGGCTTTGAACGCCGTGGCTTCGCGCAACGTCAAGGTTTTGGTGGTCGGCAACCCCGCCAACACCAATGCCTACAT
>CAMDSU010000203.1 GCA_945907335.1 Bordetella parapertussis
GTACAAACCGACATGGCAACGCCGGCATTGGCGCGCTTTGGTTCGGCGGCATTGTGCGAAGAATTTTTGGCCCCTGCCATCAGCGGCAAAGCCGTGGCATGCGTTGGTGTGTCAGAACCGCAGGCAGGCTCGGATGTGTCGGCGATCAAAACCACGGCACGCAAAGACGGGGACGACTACATCATCAACGGCGGCAAGATGTGGATCACCAACAGCTTGCAAGCCGATTGGATGTGCTTGCTGGCCAACACCAGCGAAGGTGCAGCACATAAAAACAAAAGCCTGATCGTGGTACCCATGAACACACCGGGCATCACTCGCGCAAAAAAAATCCGCAAGATCGGCATGATGGCCAGCGATACCGGCGTGATCCATTTTGACGATGTGCGCGTACCGCAGCGCAATCGCATTGGCGAGGAAGGCATGGGCTTTACCTATCAGATGATGCAATTTCAAGAAGAGCGCTTGTGGGCAGCCGCCAATGCGATTCAAGGTCTGACGAACTGTATCGACCAAACCATCGAATACACGCGTGAAAGAAAAGCCTTCGGCAAGTCAGTGTTGGACAACCAAGTCGTGCATTTCACCTTGGCTGAATTGAAAACCGAAATCGAATGCCTGCGTGCCTTGACCTACATGGCTACCGAACATTACGTGGCGGGAAAGGATGTCACGGAATGGGCGTCCATGGCCAAACTCAAAGCTGGTCGTTTGCTGCGCAGTGTGCCGGATGCGTGTTTGCAATACTGGGGCGGCATGGGCTACACATGGGACAACCCAGTTTCACGGCTGTACCGCGACGGCAGATTGGCGTCCATCGGCGGCGGCGCCGATGAAGTGATGTTGGGCCTCATCAGCAAATACATGCACACCTTGCCCATGCGCGCTTGATGCCATGCTAAAACGCGAGCAACACCCCACGCACTGGTTACTGTGGTTGGATGCCCCCTCTACCCGCAATGCCTTGACCGCTGACATGGTGCAAGCCATGCGCAATGCGCTCACAGATATCGCCGATCACCCGACGGTGCGTGCCGTTGTGTTGCGCGGCGTGGGCGGGCATTTTTGTGCGGGTGGTGACTTCGGCAGTTTTCAAGAAATGATGGCTACACCTGCACCCGCAAAAGTCACCGACCCGATTGCGATTGCCAACCGTGCATTCGGTCATTTGCTGCAACAACTGCAAAGCTGTGAGGTCATGACAGTGGCGGTGGTGCAAGGCGCCGCCATGGGCGGGGGCTGCGGATTGGCCGCCGCCTGTGACCTGGTGTTGGCCGACCACAGCGCCATGTTCGGCACGCCTGAACTCGGTCTGGGCCTGCCACCCGCGCAAATTGCCCCGTTCTTGCAAATGCGATTGGGCACGCCACGCAGTATGCACATGCTGTTACACACCCAAACATTGAATGCTCAACAAGCCAGTCAAATGGGTCTGGTCGATGAACTCAGCGAAGACGTGGACGCAGCATTAAAAACTTGGACTCAGCATTGGCAACACGCTGAGCCAGCAGCGCTCAGAGCCACGGTGAAAATTTTGCGCAACGGCCAACACCCCGCACAAACCCACGCGACACTGGACTTTGCCGCCGATCTGTTTGCCCGCAGTTTGCGCAGTGGCAGCGCGTCCGAAGGCTTGTCCGCGCGACAAGCCAAACGCCCGGCACGCTGGACGCTGCCATGAGCCAAAGTTTCAAACGCTTTGGTCGCGTGCTGATCGCCAACCGAGGGGAAATCGTGTCACGGGTGGCCCGCAGTGCACAGGCCATGGGATTGCAAACCGTGGCGGTGTATTCAAATGCAGACCGCTTGTCGCCACATGCCCACAGTTGCGACTCAGCGCTGCCGATTGGCGGCGACCATGCCAAAGACAGTTATTTGTCTGTGCCCAAATTGTTGCAAGCTGCCACAGACAGTGGCGCTGATGCCGTGCATCCAGGCTATGGCTTTTTGTCAGAAAACGCAGACTTTGCCCAAGCCGTGTCCGACGCGGGCTTGGTGTGGATTGGCCCACCGCCATCGGCCATGCGTGCCATGGGCGATAAAGCACAGGCTAGGCGACACATGCAAGACGCAGGTGTGCCCGTGTTGCCCGGCAGCCGTGATGCCAGCACCGACATGGACGCACTGATGCGAGAGGCACAGACCCTGGGCTATCCATTGATGGTCAAAGCCAGCGCAGGCGGCGGTGGCCGTGGCATGCGCTTGGTGCTGCAAGCCAACGAATTGCAAGCTGCCTTGCACAGCGCCATGCAAGAGGCACTGGCTGCATTTGGCGATGGCCGCTTGTTGCTAGAGCGGGCACTGCTGTCGCCGCGACATGTGGAAGTGCAACTGCTGGCAGACGCACATGGCCATGTGGTGCATTTGGGTGAGCGTGATTGCACGGTGCAACGCCGGCATCAAAAGTTGATTGAGGAAGCGCCCTCACCCGCAGTGCATGCGGCGTTACGCAGACAACTTGGCCAAGCTGCGGTGACAGTGGCTCGCGCAGTCGGCTACCAAGGCGCTGGCACGGTTGAATTTTTACTGGACACCAGCGCCTCACCACAGCCTGCGTTTTATTTCATGGAAATGAACACGCGGCTTCAAGTGGAGCACCCTGTCACCGAAGCCTTGGTCGGTGAAGATTTGGTGCAATGGCAATTGCATCTGGCCATGGGTGAACCCTTGACTCTGACCCAAGACGACATGCTGCAACGCTTTGAGAGCGGCGGCCACGCCATAGAGGCGCGTATTTGTGCCGAAGACCCGTTGCAACAACACATGCCGCAAAGCGGCACGCTGTTGTATTGGCAAGCGCCTGCAGATTTGCGTTGTGACGCCGCCTTGGTCAGCGGCCAGACCATCGGTTCTTTTTACGATTCCATGCTGGGTAAGTTGATTTCACATGCTGCCACGCGCGAACGAGCTGCGATGGCTTTGGCAGATGGGCTGGAACGCACCATCTGTTTGGGTGTCGCAAACAACACCGGTTTTTTGGCGCAAGTGTTGCGAAGCGATGTGTTCTTGCGGGGTGAATTCAATACCTCAGTTTTGCACACCGAATTGAAACACCTGCCTGAACCCGCCACGTCATTGCATTTGCTTGCCATCGTAGCGTTGGTGGTGGCTTGCGTGCCGCGCCATGTCGATGTAACGCCCTGCGCCGCTTGGTGGAATTGGCACAGCAACGGCCAAATGGCCATGCAAGTGCCATTGCGCATCGGGGGCCAATTGCAACATTGGCAAGTGCATATGCAGCAAGGGGTGTGGCAGATCAGCCAAGGCGATGAAGCTTTTGAATTCAGCGATTTGCAA
>CAMDSU010000204.1 GCA_945907335.1 Bordetella parapertussis
GAAGGCACTGAAGTGATTCAAGTCGCCGGCGTGATCCGTCCGCAAGATGTCGGTCCAAACGGCACCGTCAATTCACTGCGCTTGGCCAATGCACAAATTTCCTACCGTGGTTCGGGTGACTTGGCGAGTGCCAGCAAACCCGGCTGGGGTACCACTGGCTTGATGAAATTCTGGCCCTTTTAATGTTTCAACAGGTTGAACTGACATGACAAATTCGTGGTTGAAAACAAGCTGTGTGATGCTGGCGTGTGCACTGGCAACGCCAGTGTGGGCCGACCGCGTCAAAGATTTGGCCACCGTCGCTGCACAACGATCCAACCAACTGATTGGTTTTGGTTTGGTCGTGGGCTTGCAAGGCACCGGCGACGACGCTTCAGTGCCATTCACCACGCAAAGCATGAAGGCCATGTTGGCGCAAATGGGTGTGCGCATAGATGGCCCCATGTCTGATTTTGAACAAGTCACATCAGCAAGTCGTATCGACATCAAAAATGCGGCCGCTGTGATGGTGACCGCTGATCTGCCAGGTTTTGCCAAACCCGGCCAACGCATTGACGTGAATATTTCTGCCATTGGCAAAGCCACCAATTTGCGTGGCGGCAACTTGATCATGACCGCTTTGCGCGGTGTGGACGGTGAAATTTACGCGCTTGCCCAAGGGGCTTTGACCGCGACCGGTATTGATGCGGGTGCAGCAGGTTCCAAGGTGGCGATTGGCGTGCCCACCGCCGCCCGAATTCCTGCGGGAGCCATTGTCGAGCGCACAGTCGAAACTCCTTTCGAAAAAGCTGAGCACCTGATTTTGAATTTGCGTGACAACGATTTTTCCACCAGCAGTGCCATGGTCGCTGCGATCAATTCAAAATTTGGTGGTGAGGTGGCGCAAGCCATCGACGGCACATCGATATCGGTACGAGCCCCCCAAGACTTGAATCAACGCGTGTCATTCATGGGCATGTTGGAGAACATTGAAGTCACACCGGCCGAACCAAATGCCCGCGTGGTCATCAATTCACGCACCGGTACCGTGGTCATCAACCGCGCCGTGCGTGTCACTGCCGCAGCGGTATCGCACGGCACGATTTCAGTGGCCATTACCGCCACCAACGATGTGTCGCAACCGAATGCACTCAGCCAAGGACAAACCACACCGGTGCAAAACGCCGATGTGGCGGTGACCGAACCGAAAAATCCGATGTTCCTGTTCAAGCCCGGCGTAGACCTGCGTGAAATCGTGGATGCGGTCAATCAAATTGGCGCCACCCCTTCTTCGCTGATAGCGATTTTGGAAGCCTTGAAAAGCTCGGGCAGTTTGCGCGCTGAACTCATCATCATTTGATGCACTGACCATGGCTGATATCACCAACCCTTCCACTGCAGCAGCCAAGTCTTATTCGGACTTCGGCGCCTTGGGTGAATTGCGCGGCAAAGCCCAGCGCAATGAAAAGGGCGCATTGCGTGAATCGGCAGAACAATTTGAAGCGCTGTTTATACAGATGATGCTCAAGTCCATGCGCGAAGCCAACAATGTGTTGAAAAGCGACATGTTCCAGTCCAATGCATTGGAAACATTCCAAGGCATGTACGACAAAGAGTTGTCCATGTCCATGGCCAAGCGCAACGCTTTAGGTTTTGCCGATGTGGTGGTCAAGCAATTGAGCCAACAAGAATCTGCACCGAGCACGGCCGAGTTGCTGGCATTGCGCCAAAAAACAGGTGCTTTGCAAGCCCCCGGCATGCCGCTGCACAAACCAGTGCTGCCCATGAGTTTGACGCCCGTGGAACAACCGGCAATGCCTTTGCCACGCCAGACCTTGAAGCCATTGCCCATGAACAAAACCATGCCTTTGTCACCTGTGAGGAATGAGCCATGAGCAATATGCTGGGTATCAGCAGTACCGCCGTGGCCGCTTACCAGCGGGCATTGGGCACGGTCAGTAACAACATTGCCAACGTCAGTACCGAAGGCTATTCCAGACAGCAGTCCACATTGCAACAAAGTGCACCGGCCAAGCACGCCAATATGTACTTGGGCACGGGTGTGTTGTTCACCGCGGTCAAGCGTGCGTTTGACACGTTTGCCGAATCCAATTTGCGCAACAGCAATACCGACTTGGCGACGCAAGAACCCTTGGTGAATTACACCCAGCGTGTGATGGACATCATGGGTGACAAAAGCGTCGGCTTGAGCTCGGCGCTGGACACCTTTTTTAATGCCGCACGCAGTTTGTCGGTAGACCCAGCATCCACGGTGATGCGAACCAGTTTCATACGCGGCTCAGAAGGCGTGGGTTCACGGTTTGCCGAATTGGCAGGGCAATTGTCATTGGTATCTACCGAAACACGTCAAGCCTTGGAGAGCGCGGGCAACCAAATCAACACCTTGACCGAGCAATTGGCCTTGGTGAACCAACAGTTGACCAAGTCGCCAACATTGGAAGGGCAGTCGTCTGAATTGCTCGATCGCCGCGATTTGCTGTTGCGTCAGATTTCAGAATTTTCACGCATCAAAACCAGCTTCACACCGAACGGCATTGTGTCTGTGAGTTTGGGAACCACCATGAAGCAAAGTTTGGTGGTCGATGGCTTGAAGTCACGCCCGATTGGCTTTGACCCCAACTCGATGAGCAAACTCGATTTGGTGCTCGACCCGTATGGCAACACCGAACCCTTGTCGGGTGCCAGTGGCGGCACCATGGGCGGTTTGAACACATTTATCAGTCAGGTGCTTGAACCTGCGCAAAAAGGCCTGGATTTTTTGGCGCAAAGTTTTGTCAATGAAGTCAATTTGATTCAACGCTCCGGCATTGATGGCTATGGCCATCTGGGTGTGGATTTGCTGCGCATCGATGACAAGGCCGCAAGTGCTGCAGTGGGCATGCGGGTGTTGTTGCAAGACCCGTTGCGCATTACCACCGGCGGATTATTCAGGGTCACAGAAAACCCAAACAATGCCAGTGATGTCAGAGCGCGGGTTAGCTTTTTGGCCAGCACTATGCCGCTTGGCATCAGCAACCCACTGCTGTCGAACAACCCGTTCACCAACAATCCATTGAAGGTGGAAGTAGGTGGTGGTCGTTTGTTTGCACCTGTGACCACCTTGGCCGCAGGAATGGAAAACACCACCATTTATTTGGACAACGTCAAACCTGGCCAGCAGTTGCATGTGATGACACGCGACGCCCGTCAATTGATCGGTGTGCCGTTGAGCGAGGATGAAAAATTCCAGATGCTCAACACAGACAATGGCTTCAATTCAGCACTGACTTACAGCGATGCGTATCTGAACCAGTCGG
>CAMDSU010000205.1 GCA_945907335.1 Bordetella parapertussis
ACCTTGATGGGCGACAGCGGTGCCGGTCAACTCACCAAAATGGTCAACCAGATTTGTATCGCCGGTCTGGTGCAAGGCTTGTCTGAAGGTGTGGCCTTCGGCCAAAAAGCCGGTTTGAACATGGAGCAGGTGCTCGACGTCATTGGCAAAGGCGCGGCCCAAAGCTGGCAAATGGACAACCGAGGCAAAACCATGGTGGCGGACAAATTCGATTTCGGTTTTGCCGTGGACTGGATGCGCAAAGACCTGGGGTTGGTGTTGGATGAAGCCAAACGCAATGGATCGCGTGTACCTGTCACTGCACTGGTGGATCAGTTTTATGCGGATGTGCAAGCCATGGGCGGTAACCGCTTAGACACCTCAAGCCTCATCAAGCGTTTGAAATAAAAATCCACGGCGATTGCCGTGGCTTTGTGAGGAAAAGTACAGCTTATTTTTTGGCTTTGTCCGCGTCTGCTTTTTCAGCGGGTGCGGGCAATTGGCGGCGCAACTCTTCTTCAGAGATGATTTCAAACATGCGCACCACTTTGTTGACGCCGCCGACATTGCGAATCAGCGCTGTGGCGCTGTCCGCTTCGCGTTGCGTCACGCGGCCCATCAAATACACCGTATTGCGCTCTGTCACCACTTTGAAAGCATTGGCGAATAAATCGCGGCTGTCGATCAAGGTAGCTTTGATTTTGCCGGTGACGACCAAATCATTGGAACGACTGCCTAAGCTGGCATTTGGCATGGCTGACAATTCGTTCGCCACGGACTTCACGTTTTCCACTTTTTCAACAATAGCGGCCACAGCTTGGCGCTCTCGGTCTGAAGGAACCTCACCCGTGAGCAACACTTGGCGGTTGTAACTGGTGACATTGACATGCACTTTTTCACCAAACGTATCGCGTACTTTGGCGGACGCACGCAGCTCGATGGTTTCGTCTTCGAGTTGCGTGCCTGATGTACGGCGGTCGGTGGCAACCAATGCAGAGCCCGCCACGCCAGCGACCAAAAATGGGGCGCATGCCGTCATGCATGTCGCCAACACCAGCACTGCACCCGTGGTTCGTAAATGTACAAATTTCATTCCGTTGTCTCCTGTTCACCCAATAATTGACTGTCCACGCCGTCACACAAACCGTGCAATACCAGCAAATGAACCTCTTGTATGCGCACCGCTTTATCGCTCGGCACACAAATATGGACATCGGTTTCGCGCAATTCCTGACGGATCTTGCCGCCGCTTTGACCCGTCAAAGCCACGACCGACAATTCGCGCTCGTGCGCCGCGCGTATCGCTTGCAATAAGTTGTCTGCCTGACCGCTGGCAGACACCACCAACAACACGTCACCCGGTTGACCCAAGGCACGTACCTGTTTGGCAAACACCTGCTCGAAACCATAGTTGTTTGCTGCGCCCGTGAGAAGCACCGCATCGGTATTCAAGGCAATTGCGCCGAGTTCTGGCCGCTCGCGCTCGTGGTGTCCAACGAAGGTGGCGGCAAATAATTGAGCCAACGCGCCTGATCCGCCATTGCCGCAAGCCAAGACTTTTCCGCCGCCTGTGACGCTGACCAAAATAGATTGAATGGCCGCTGCCATGGGCTTGCTCAAAACTTGAGCAGCTTGGTACTTCAAGTCTGCACTGTCTATGAACTGCTGTTCAATGCGTTGTTCTAGCATGGCGCGATCATACCTTTGCAATGTGACAGCCCCATAAAAATGCCGAAAGATTGTCAACACCCAAATGCCGCTTTTATCCATTGCAGCTCGCCCGACTGCACCACCACCACATCAAAGCGACAGGCCGGCAAATGTTTCATGCGGCTCAAATAGCAGCGCGCTGCATACACAATGCGCTGGCGTTTGGTGGCGCCGATACTGGCCAGCGCTCCACCGTGGCCCGCACGGCTGCGGCTGCGGACTTCGACAAACACCACGGTACCTTGGGGGTCGCGCACAATCAGGTCTATTTCGCCACCGCCACGCCCGGGTGTGCGGTAATTGCGTTGCAGCAACTGCAAACCTTGGGTTTGCAAGAATGCCAAGGCCTCGTCCTCGGCCTCATCGCCCTTGCGTTTGCTGCTGCGCTTATCTGTTGTCACCGCTGGCTGGTGTGCATGTTGAAAGGTTGCCATTGAATCATCGCTTTGAAGCCGCGCTCCCGGCGGCGCTTGCCGCCTGTGAAGGCCAAGAACACCCGGGGGCTTGTTTGTATGTGATCGCCACGCCGATTGGCAATTTGGCCGACATCAGCTTGCGCAGTTTGTACCTGCTGCAATTGGCGGACGTGCTCGCTTGCGAAGACACCCGCCACAGCCAATTGCTACTGCGCCAATACGGCGTGGACAAAGCCGGCAGTCTGTGGCTGGCCGTGCATCAGCACAACGAAGCCTCAGCAGCCGAGCAAGTGATTGTGCATTTGCAGCAAGGAAAACGGGTGGTCTATTTAAGTGACGCAGGCACACCTGGCGTGAGCGACCCCGGCGCGCGTTTGGTGGCGCTGGTCAGACAAGCCGGGTTTCGCACCATGCCGCTGCCAGGAGCTAGCAGCGTTACCACCTTGATGAGCGTGAGCGGTTGCACAGGCGAAGACGGTTTTGTGTTCATAGGTTTTTTGCCCAGCAAAGCCACGGAGCGTCAACACCGTTTGCAAACCATGGCGGCAGAGCCACGGGCACAGGTGTTTTTAGAAGCCCCCCACCGCATCGAAGCGCTGGCCAAAGATTTGGCGGTGTGTGGTGACCGTCTGTTAACTGTCGGGCGTGAATTGACCAAGCAGTTTGAAGAAGTGACCAGCCTGCCAGCGCAATCATTTCACCACTGGTTGCAAGCCGACGCGCAGCGCAGCAAAGGAGAATTTGCGTTGCTGCTGCATGCCTTGCCGCCACAGCCCGATCGCTTGTTAGAAGCCGAGCGGGTTTTAGACCTGCTGTTGTCTGAATTGCCAGTCAAAACCGCAGTGAAACTGGCTGCGGACATCAGCGGCGCGCCGCGCAATGTTTTGTATGCCTTGGCCTTGAAAAAACAAGCTGACAAGGACGGCGAATAATCTGCGCACTGGGTGGGCAAACAAGCGTGCCGACCCTGATATCAAGTCACCAAATGCTGCGGTTTGTTAGCGACAAACGCTTCGATGTTGTCAATCAACTGGTTCGCCAAAAACTGCATCGCCTGTTGCGAGGCCCAAGCCACATGTGGCGTGAGAATGAAATTGGGCGTTTTGATGTTGAGCAACGGATTGCCGTCTTTTGGCGGCTCTTGCGTCAACACATCAAACCCCGCGCCAGCAATCACGC
>CAMDSU010000206.1 GCA_945907335.1 Bordetella parapertussis
GAGCGTGGAGGCGAGGCCGGGGTGTGACGTGAGCTTTCAGTGATTGTGGTGACTGCCCACATTGCTTTGCAATATGAGCAGTCCCCCATTCATTCACCTGCGGCGAATGAATGAAGGTGACTTCAGTACATTGCTACGCAATATGAGCAGTCCCCCAACCATTCAAAAGCTTCGCTTTTTAATGGTTGTCCTTCGGCACAAAAGACCCACGCTTACCGCGCAAAAAGTCCAAATCTGCACCTTCGTCGGCCTGCGTCACGTGGTCTATGTACAGCTTCCAGTAACCCGAATCCAACGCCGGTGCAGGTGCCGTCCACGCCGCGCGTCGCTTGGCCAGTTCTTCGTCGCTGACCAGCAATTGGATTCTGCGTTCAGGCACATTCAACTCGATCATGTCGCCGTTGTGCACCAGTGCCAAAGTGCCGCCTGCTGCAGCCTCGGGCACAGCATGTAAAACAACCGTACCGTAAGCCGTGCCGCTCATGCGCGCATCGCTGATGCGCACCATGTCGGTAATGCCTTTGCGCAGCACTTTGGGTGGCAGCGGCATATTGCCCACCTCTGCCATGCCGGGGTAGCCTTTGGGGCCGCAGTTCTTCAAAACCAGCACGCAGTTTTCATCCACGTCCAGGTTGTCATCGTCGATGCGCGCGTGGAAATCGTCGATGTTTTCAAACACCACGGCGCGTCCGGTGTGCACCATCAAATGCGGTGAGGCCGCGCTGGGTTTGATGACCGCGCCGCGCTCGGCCAGGTTGCCGCGCAAAATGGCAATACCGGCTTTTTCTTTGAACGGTTTGTCAAAAGGCTTGATGACCCGCTCGTCATAGTTCACCGCTTCAGCCATGTTCTCGGCCACGCTGTGGCCGCTGGTGGTGACGATGCTGGTGTGCAGCAAATGCGCAATTTCTTTCATCACCACTTGCAGGCCGCCGGCGTAGCAAAAGTCTTCCATCAAATGGTCGCCAGAGGGTTGCAGATTGAGCAAACACGGCAACTCGGAGGCCAGGCGGTCGAAGTCATCAACGCTGAGTGGTACGCCAAGTCGTCCAGCAATCGCAATCAAGTGCACCACCGCGTTGGTTGAACCGCCAATGGCCGCCAGGGTTTTGATGGCGTTCTCAAACGCTTCGCGTGTCAGCACGCTGGAGAGCTTTTGGTCGGTGTGCACCATCTCCACAATGCGTCTGCCTGCGTTGCGGGCCAGCACATTGCGGCGACCGTCAACAGCGGGGTAAGCCGCATTGCCGGGCAAACCCACGCCCAATGCTTCGACCATGCAAGCCATGGTGGAGGCCGTGCCCATGGTCATGCAGTGGCCGTGGCTGCGGTGCATGCAGCTTTCGGCTTCAAAGAAATCGGCCAGCTTCAAGGTGCCTGCGCGCACTTGCTCGCTCATGCTCCACATGCCGGTGCCTGAGCCCAGCTCTTGGCCGCGCCATTTGCCGTTGAGCATGGGGCCGCCGCTGACACCGATGGTGGGTAAATCGACACTGGCCGCGCCCATGATGAGTGAAGGTGTGGTTTTGTCGCAGCCCATGAGCAGCACCACGCCGTCTAAGGGGTTGCCGCGAATGCTTTCCTCGACGTCCATGCTGGCGAGGTTGCGGTAAAGCATGGCGGTCGGGCGCAACAATGTTTCGCCCAATGACATGACCGGGAACTCCAGCGGAAAGCCACCGGCTTCGTACACGCCGATCTTGACCTGTTCGGCCAGGGTGCGGAAATGCGAATTGCAAGGTGTCAACTCGCTGAAGGTGTTGCAAATGCCGATGACCGGACGACCGTCGAACTGGTCATGCGGTACGCCCTTGCCCTTGACCCAACTGCGGTAGGCAAACCCATCTCGGTCTTGGCGACCGAACCACTGCTGGCTGCGAAGTTCTTCGGGTTTCTTGCGGGGTGGGGAAGTCGTCATTGAATTGGCCTGTGAGAAAAAATAGTGAGTGTGCCTATACTACCTTTGCCAAAGCCTCATGCAGTGTGGTGTTTATACGGAGCCCAGTCTTAAAGGAGTCAACATGATAGAAATTTTGCGTGTCACCAACCTGGCCTCCGGTTTGATGTCCGATCTGCAAGCCAATTACCTGGTGCATGATCGCGAGCACATCACAGACCCCAGCGCTTTGCAGCGCATTCGCGCCATGGTAGGTGGCGGTGATGCGGTGATTGATAAAAAATTTATGGCGCTGTTTCCGGCCCTTGAATTTATTTCTATTTGCGGCGTTGGCTACGACGGTATCGATGTGGCTGCAGCCATTGAACGCGGTGTCAAGGTTGCGCACACGCCAGGCGTGTTGAACGACGATGTGGCTGACTTGGCCTTGGGTTTGATGTTGTCGATCGCGCGTCGTTTGCCGCAAGCCGACAAATTTGTGCGCAACAGCGATTGGGTGGACGGTCCGTTTCCGCTGAGCACCAAAATGAGCGGCGCTCGATTGGGCTTGATCGGCATGGGCCGTATCGGCCAAGCGATTGCCAAACGCGCTTTGGCGTTTGACATGTCTATCGCCTACACCTCGCGCAACAAAGCACAGGGCGTGGGTTATGCCTATTTTTCTTCAGCCACAGAATTGGCTGCAAATGTGGATTACCTGGTAGTCATCACGCCGGGCGGCGCGGCCACCAAACATTTGGTGAATGCCGAAGTGCTGGCTGCCTTAGGGCCGAAAGGTTATTTGATCAATGTGGCGCGTGGTTCTGTGGTCGACCAAAACGCCTTGATCGAAGCGCTGCAAAAGAAAACCATTGCCGGTGCAGCACTGGATGTGTTTGCTGAAGAACCGCGAGTACCTGGTGAACTGAGGTTGGCGCAAAACACGGTGCTGGTGCCGCATATTGGAAGTGCGACACAGCAAACCCGCAAAGCCATGGCCGATTTGTGCTTGGCAAATATGGCGGCTTACTTTGACGGCAAGCCTATTCCGGCGTTGGTGCCGGAATGCAATTCATGAGTTAAACAAAATGAATCTCTAGCTTCCAATCAGCGACCGTAGCCGCCACCGCCACCGCCACCGCCGCTGCGCTTAGGTCCACCGCCGCCGAAGCCGCCTGGCTTGCCGCCACCACCACCACCGCTGCGACGTTTGGCACCACCGCCACCGCCGCCGCCACGGTTATTGCGGCTGAGCAAATCTACAGAAGTCATGGTTGGGTCGGGTTGACGGCCTGCGCCGCCGCCGGACTTGTGACCGAATGCATTCACACCGCTTTGCGTGCCCAGGTGGGCATTGGCGCGCGG
>CAMDSU010000207.1 GCA_945907335.1 Bordetella parapertussis
CGGTTCAGGTCAATGCCGGTATGGCCCCGTCCATTTCCAATGGACGCTCCAAGGCTTGAATCTTCATGCAATGACTTACCCGCATCCTCTTCCAAATGCGCGCGCACTAGCCGAACGGTCTTCTTCTCGTCACCCAAAAAGAACGACACTGCGCCGCCTTGCACCACCGGTATTTCAAACTGGCTGATCTGGTAGCCCTTGGGCAGGTCGGGGTAAAAATAATTTTTGCGAGCAAACACGCTGCGCTCGGCGATGTGCGAACCCAGCGCCAACCCGAGTTCAATGGCGCGTTCGACCGCGCCTTTGTTCATGACCGGCAGCGTGCCGGGCAAAGCCAAATCCACCGCGCATGCTTGCGTGTTGGCTTCGGCACCAAAGGCAGTGGATGCGCGGCTGAAAATTTTGCTTTGCGTGGAGAGTTGGGCGTGGGTTTCAAAGCCGATGACGACTTCGTAACCGTGGACTAAAAGAGAGCTGCTCATTTACACGCCCTCCGGTGTTGCGTCATGGAATTTAGTGACTTGCTGAAAGCGGTGCGCCACATTCAGCAGTTGCGCTTCCTGCAAATAATTGCCAATCAACTGCATCCCTACAGGCATGCCAGTGTCGCCTGTGCCAACCGGAATGCTCATGCAAGGCAAACCCGCCAGCGAAGCGGGTAGGGTGAATATGTCGGCCAAATAATTAGCCACCGGATCATCGGCTTTGTCGCCGAGCTTCCATGCGGTGGTCGGTGCGACTGGTCCGGCAATCACGTCGCATTGCGTAAATGCTTTCTGAAAATCTTTGGCAATCATGCGTCGGATTTTTTGCGCTTGCAAATAGTAGGCGTCGTAATAGCCATGCGACAACACATAGCTGCCGATCATGATGCGGCGTTTCACCTCGTCGCCGAAACCTTCGGAGCGGGTGCGCTGGTACATGTCGGCCAGATCGGAAAATTCTTTGGCGCGGTGGCCGAATTTCACGCCGTCAAAGCGGCTTAAGTTGCTGGAGGCTTCAGCGGCGCAGACGATGTAGTACACGGGGATGCTCAATCGTGCCTGCGGCAAGCTCACCTCTACCAATTCAGCGCCGATTGACTTGTAGAGAGCAAGCGCTTCTTGAATGCGGCGTTGAATTTCAATGTCTGTGCCGTCGCTTCTTCGTGCAGGTGCATTGCCATCAAACTCAACTTGTGAACCACCGCCGAGCCACTCGCGCGGTACACCCATCTTCAATGCCCCGCCAGCTTTCCCCGCTTTGGCCAAAGGCTTGTCCCCCGCAGGCAAAGCAAGCAGCCTAGAAAAATCTTCGTTCTTCACGTTCAATGAAGTCGAATCTCTGTCCAAATCCGGCCCGCACATGGCCGACAACAACAAGGCGCAGTCTTCGGCGCTGCGTGCCATCGGTCCGGCTTGGTCTAGGCTGGAAGCAAAAGCCACCATGCCGTAGCGAGAGGCGCGGCCATAGGTTGGTTTGATGCCGGTGATGCCGCAAAACGCAGCGGGCTGGCGGATGGATCCGCCGGTGTCGGTGCCGGTGGCCGCAGGTGTCAAGCGCGCTGCCACAGCGGCTGCGCTGCCGCCGGATGATCCGCCGGGTATGCGTGTCGTGTCCCACGGGTTGGTCACCGCACCATAGGCCGAGTTTTCGTTGGCAGAGCCCATGGCGAATTCGTCGCAATTGAGTTTGCCCAGGCTCACCATACCGGCTTCGCGCAACTTTGAAACCACCGTGGCATCAAACGGCGAGCGGTAGTCTTGCAACATCTTCGACCCCGCTGTGGTGGCGAAATCTTTGGTGACAAAAATGTCTTTGTGCGCAATCGGCACGCCTTCTAAAAGTCCAGCAGTGCCTGAGGCGATTTTTTCGTCAGAGGCTTTGGCTTGCGCCAGTGTGACTTCACTGTTGATATCTAAATATGCGTTGTGCGGGTTGCCGCCCATGCGGGCTAAAAATCGCGTGGCCACTTCGACCGCACTGAAATCTTTCTTTTTTATACCGGCTGCCAATTCGGCAACTGTCATGTTGTGTAAATCAGCCATGGCTTACTCAATCACTTTCGGCACCAAAAACAAACCGCGATCAACGGCGGGCGCGCTGCGCTGGTTGACTTCACGCTGGTTCGGTTCGCTCACTACATCTTCACGCAAACGCAGCGTCATGCCGAGTTCGTCGGTGTCGGCAATTGCGGTCGCTAAACCTTGCATGGCATCGACTGGGTGCGCCATCGGCACCACGCCAGTGGTATCCACGGCGCGCATTTGTTCGACGATCTCAAAAAAGCCGTTGAGCTGTCCGAGCAATCGCTCAGAGCTTGGCGCATCAAATTGCAAACGAGACAGTTGGGCCAAACGTTGAATATCTTGGGGAGACAGGGACATGAGCAGAAACTGGTAATCGGCCACAAGTGCCGCAGGGAGTAAGGGTGTTCAGGTATTATCTCGCCTTTACTGGAATTACCCAGAGAGGATTGTGATGTTTGGAGCATTTCGTCGGTATTTCTCCACCGACTTGGCCATTGACTTGGGCACCGCCAATACCCTGATTTACGTAAGAGACCGCGGTATTGTGTTGGACGAACCATCAGTCGTTTCCATCCGTCACGAAGGCGGCCCACAAGGTAAGAAAAGCATTCAAGCGGTAGGTCATGAAGCCAAGGCCATGCTCGGCAAAGTTCCGGGCAACATCGAAGCCATTCGGCCCATGAAAGACGGCGTGATCGCCGACTTCACCGTCACCGAGCAAATGCTCAAGCAATTTATCAAGATGGTGCACCCGCGCTCGCTGCTCAAGCCCAGCCCGCGCATCATCATTTGCGTCCCTTGCGGCTCCACCCAGGTCGAGCGTCGCGCGATTCGCGAATCCGCCTTGGGTGCGGGCGCTTCCGAGGTCTACCTGATTGAAGAACCCATGGCCGCGGCCATCGGCGCCGGTTTGCCGGTCAGTGACGCCAGCGGCTCCATGGTGGTCGACATCGGCGGCGGCACTACCGAAGTCGGTGTCATTTCTTTGGGTGGCATGGTCTACAAAGGCAGCGTGCGCGTCGGCGGCGACAAGTTTGACGAGGCCATCATCAACTACATCCGGCGCAATTACGGCATGTTGATCGGCGAGCCCACAGCTGAAGCCATCAAAAAGCAAATCGGCTCGGCCTTCCCGGGCAGCGAAGTGCGTGAAATGGAAGTCAAAGGCCGCAACTTGTCTGAAGGTGTGCCGCGCTCTTTCACCATTTCTTCCAACGAAATTTTGGAAG
>CAMDSU010000208.1 GCA_945907335.1 Bordetella parapertussis
TATTTTTGTATTGACCACGCGCACCATGCACTGGTTTTTAAAACGTGGCTTTGTGCAAGTACCTATCGACTGGCTGCCGCAAGCGCGATTGGGTAAATACAGCCCGGATCGCAAGAGTGTGGTGCTGGTTAAACGCCTGCCTTTGAACTGAGTCGCTTCATCAGAGTGGTTTAGGCTGATGGTTGAAAATGGTCGTCATTGGCGGCTTGGGTGTGCTGGCCTAATTTGCGCCAAACCACGGCGACCAACCAAAGCCCCATGGCAATAAACACCACAAAGGTCCAGTTGGCGATAGAGCCACCTAAAAATGTCCAATCAATTTTTGTGCAATCTCCACTGCCCCTGAAAATCAGCGGAATGGTGCGTTGCAGAGGAAACGCTTCGATCATTCCGTAGAAGTCCCGTCCGCAACTGGCAATGTTTGGCGGGTACCACTGCAACCAAGACTGCCGTGCGGCAACAAATGCGCCAAAACCAGCGGCGAGCACACCAGCCGCCACCAATACCTGCCCTGCTTTTTTATGGGTGACTACCAACCCAATCAACGCTATCAAAGCGACAGCCGTCATTGCATAGCGTTGCACGATACACATAGGGCACGGCTCTAAACCAACCACATGCTGCAAATACAAGGCAAAGCCCAATGGCCCGGTACAAGCCAAAAACAACAAGGCCCAAGCTTGCCGAGCGGTTATCAGGTTCAAAAATTTCAAAGGCGCGACCATAAAAATTCCTAGAGTGCATGCAAGTCTAGCCAGTTTCGAGGCAAGCGCATGGTGCTTGGCCTGATGGGTGACTGGCGGCAGGGGATTCAAAGCTTGCTACAGTCACATCTTTGTCTGACACACGCGAGGAATTTCATGGCACGCACCGTTCACTGCATCAAACTTGAAAAAGAAGCCGAAGGCTTGGATTTCGCGCCCTACCCTGGCGAGTTGGGCAAACGCATTTGGGAAAACGTCAGCAAGGACGCTTGGGCCGCATGGTTGAAACACCAAACCATGCTGGTGAATGAAAACCGCTTGAACCTTGCCGATTTACGTGCACGCCAATACTTGGCCCGTCAAATGGAAAACCATTTCTTCGGCGATGGCGCCGATGCCGCACAAGGCTACGTGCCTCCGCCTGCTGCCTGATTTTTTTCGAAGCGATGGAAGCTGACAAGCGTTGTATCGTCATTGGGGCGGGCATTGCTGGCGCCGCCTGCGCTCGAGCCTTGGCAGACCGTGGTTGGCAAGTCAAAGTTCTGGATATTGCGCCTGAGCCCTGTGCCGCTGCGTCTGGCGTCCCCCTTGGCGTGGTGTCTTGCCATGCATCGCCAGACAACAACCTGTTGTCCCAGTTGACACGCGCTGGCATGCAATACACGCTGGCGTTTGCACGAAAGCATTTGATTGAAGGACAAGACTGGTCCCCCACTGGTGTGCTGGAACGCCGACTTGCAGACGCCGAACACCCGAAGAAGCCTTGGCAAGAACCGTCCGAAAACAGTGTGTGGTTCTCACATGTGCAATTGGCTACTGCGGAACAACTCAGTGCCGCTGGCTTGACCAGCGACAACCCGCAAGACCTGTGGCAACCGCAAGGTGCATGGATCAAACCCTTGGCACTGGTTCGTGCGCTTTTGAGCCATGACAACATCCACTTCATGGGATTGCATGAAGTTGAGAGCATGCAAAAAAGCCAAGCTACTGGTGAATGGCAATTGCGCATCAAGCACCATATTTCCATACCCAGCATGGGCAGTTCACACACTTACACCAGCGCAACCGCACCACACATTGTCTTAGCCACGGGTGCACAAACCCCAGATTTTTTGATCCAAGTTCTGTACGAGCCACACATGGGTTTACACCCAATTTCCGGACAAGTGTCATGGGGCATGCAAGAACATGCGCACGATCAACTGCTGCCGCCTTTTGCTGTTAATGGGCATGGCAGTTTTGTGGCGCATGTACCCACCGCAAACGGCAAAGCCTGGTATAGCGGCGCGACCTTTGAGCGCAACAACGCATCCACAACGGCCAGCGCAAAAGCCCATGCCCACAACCAACAACGTCTTTCGCAGTTATTGCCCCAAGCAGCGCAAGTTTTGCATGCGCAATGGAACGGTGACAGCGAACTGCATGCATGGGTTGGCGTGCGCTGTGCGTCCGTCAATCGCTTGCCAAAAGTTGGCCCGTTGGATAAGCAGCGCTTGCACGGTTTACACATTTTGTCTGCCCTGGGCTCCCGAGGATTGACAACTGCCTTGTTGTGCGCTCAGTGGTTGGCTGACCACATAGAAGGAAAACCACCTGCCGGGTCTGAAGCATTACGCAAGGCCATGCAGTGCGATTTAGAAAACACATAAAAAAACGCAGCCCTTTTCGGACGGCATGCAAATATTACCTTTGAAGTAAATTGTTAACAGCAACTGTGTGGGGTTGATAAAGACCATTAGCGCTTAATCGATTGAGAAATTTGGTCGTAAGCCGCGCCATCAGCGAAATGGTCTTTGGCGGCTTTGTCCCAACCGCCAAAAGCTTGTTCGATCGTGAACAAAGGCAATTTGGGCAAGGTTTTTTCAAACTTTGCCTTGATCTTTTCTTTGATCGGACGGTAAAAGTTTTTGGCAGCAATTTCCTGGCCTTCATCGCTGTACAAGTACTGCAAATAAGCCTCTGCCACTTTGCGTGTACCTTTGCGGTCAACGTTTTTATCGACAACTGTCACCGGTGGCTCAGCCAGAATGCTGATGGATGGATACACAATATCCACCTTAGAGCCAAATTCTTTTTCCAGCAAATACGCCTCGATTTCCCAAGAAATAAACACATCGCCTTGGTTGCGCTGGGCAAAAGTCACAGAAGAACCGCGCGCACCCGAGTCAAGAATAGGCACATTGGTTAACAACTTGGTGACGAATTCTTTGGCCTTGGCGTCACCACCGTATTTGCGTTTGGCATACTCCCATGCAGCCAAATAATTCCATCGGGCTCCGCCAGATGTTTTGGGGTTGGGTGTGATGACTTTGATACCAGGCTTGACCAAATCATCCCAGTCCTTGATGCCTTTGGGGTTGCCCTGCCGCACCACCAACACAATGGTGGACGTGTACGGCGAAGAGTTGTGAGGCAGTCGTTTTTGCCAGTTGGGGGGAATCAAATGCCCTTGCTTATTCAAAGCATCCACATCGCCC
>CAMDSU010000209.1 GCA_945907335.1 Bordetella parapertussis
ACAAAGAATTCGATCAACCCACAAACACCGGCAGTGTCTCAAACTTCCCATTCAACAAAGCCGCGCTGTCCGCGCCCATCCATTGCTGCGCCACCGTTGCATATACGCGGCGGAAATCGACGGTGGGGTTGACATTGCCTTCGGCGTTCAAACGGGTGAAGTCGGGCGCCTGGCCGTAATGCCCGCCTTTGACCGGCTGGCCAATCAGATACACGTGGTTGGCGGTACCGTGGTCTGTGCCCAAGCTGGTGTTCTCGGCGGGGCGGCGGCCAAACTCGGAATACACCATCAGCGTCACGTCTTTGTCGCGGCCTATGCGCTTCATGTCTTGCATGAAACCGGCGATGCCGTCTGACACATAGGTCAGCAGTCGCTGGTGCAGTTCGCCTTGGTGCACGTGCGTGTCAAACGCGTTGTGCCTGTAAGCGGTGTGATAAATGCGGCTGGGCAAACGCGCGCGAATCATGGCCGCCACTTTGGGCAAGTCCATGGACAAAATGCCATAGTCGATCGGCGTTTTGTAATTGTTCCAAGCCTGTCGCACTTGCACCGATGCCTGGCGCGCGCTTTGCGCCACGTCTTCCAAAAATTGCTGCGACGCATTGGCCGTGTGGTCGCTGTCACCCGTGCCTGTGTCGAGCAAGGCGCGGCTTTGGTACAGGCCTTTGCGACCGAAGCGCTCGGGGTCGTCGAACACCACCGGCACATGTCGCGCGGCGCGTACCGCCAGCGATTGGCGCTCGTCGATGTTGATCAGAAAATTTGGTGTCAGTTGCGGGTCAATGGCATCGGCCAAGCGGCCCAGCCAGCCATACGGCTCTCCGGTGTTAGGTGCGCCGGTGTGCCAGTAAGCGGCAGAAGTGAAATGCGAGTAAGACGGGTTGTCGTAGCCGCAGCCGTGTACCACCGCCATTTGGCCGTTTTTGTAGAGCCGCTCAAAACCCGCCATGCCGGGATTGAAGCCGTGCATGTCGTCGATCTTGCGCAGTTTGTTGGCGCGAATGCCTAGGTTGGGACGCAGCTTGTAGTAGTTGTCGTCACCAAAAGGCACGAGGGTGTTGAAACCATCGTTGGCACCGGTCAGTTCTACCACCACCAAAATGCGCTTGTCGTCAGCGGGTTTGGCGTACGCGCTCAAGGGCAGGGCGGCGCTCAGGCTCATGGCGCTCAGGGCTTGCAGCAGTTCGCGGCGCGACAGTTGTGTGTGGTTCATGGCTTATCCCAGTTGGTAGGCAGGCAGCGACAACATGACGTGCAACAGGTTGCGCAAGGCATCCTCCATGTAGCTGTCAGCTGCCTTCAAATCGGTGGTGCCCAGGTCGTCGCTGAGCAATTCGCTGAGTTGTTGCTTCGCGGCTTCAGACACCGGGGTGGAGAAAAACCGCGACACCAAATGGTCTACCGCACATGCTGTGGTTTTGCAATTTGCTTGGCGCATCAACTGCGACAGATTGAGTTGCGCCGTGTCGCGCGGTATGGGTTTGACTTTTTCAATCGCTTTGCGCCAGGCGTGGTAACTGGCCAAACGGGTATTGAAGTCTTCGTTGCGGTCGGCTTGCATGGACATGGACATGTCGCCCATGGTTTTGCCTTCGGGCTGGGTGGCGGTGGTCACGTCCATGCCAAGGGCGAGTTTGTCGGCCACCGGCACGATTTGGTAAAGGCCGTTGGGTGTGCGGTCGGGTGCGACGAAATCGATAGGTGGATACACCGTGTCGTACACCACATTGCCGCGCGCCAGCAACAAGCCCGGCGTGATCCAACTGCGTCCGTGCGCCCAACCGGCTACATTCGGCGGGTAAAACAATTTCTGGCCCAGCATTTCGGTTTGCTGGTTGAAGTCCGGAATGCCGGGCACGCTTTTGAGTTCCATTTTTTTGTAGGTGGAAATCAGCAACTCGACCGGCGGCTTGATGCGCGTGGCGGTGGATGCGGCGCTGTAAAAGTCTTGCGACAACAACACAGTTTCCATGAAAGCTGCGATGTCGTAGCCCGAGTCGCGCAGCGTGCGCCCGAGTTGTGTTTTGAGTTCAGGCGATAGGTCTTCGCGCACGAAATAACGGTAGAGCTTGGCGGCGATGAAGTCGGCGGTGGCCGGTTGCGCCAGCAGTATGTCGATGACTTGTTCACCGTCAAAACGCCCGGTCTGACCGAGCACGGTTTTGGCGCTGTCGTCATGCTGCGCCGGGTTCACCACAAACTTCAACTTGTCGTAATTCCAACCCGTGAAGGCACGCGCGGCTTCCTTGATGTCGGTCTCGCTGTAATGGCCCACGCCCATGGTGAACAATTCCATGATTTCACGCGCGAAGTTTTCGTTCGGTGCGCCTTTGACATTTACGCCTGCATCCAAAAACGCCAGCATGGCCGGGTCTTTCGCCACAGCAAGCATCAGGTCGCGGAACTTGCCGTTGGCGTTTTGACGCAATGTTTCGTTTTGAATTTGCAGCTTGCGGTAGTCGCGCACTTTTTCTTCGCTGGTGGCGAAATGCCCGTGCCAAAACAGCGTGAGTTTTTCTTGCAAAGGGCGAGGTGTGGTGAGCATGCGGTTGGCCCACCAGTAGCCCAAGCGATGCGTCTCCAAGCGCGAGGCACGCAGCCAATACAAATAGCGGTCGGCCACTTGCTGCGCCCGGCGATTACCTGCGGGTTTGACTTTCACGCCCAGTGATTCACCGCTGGCCTTGGCCAAATCGGTGGCAGCGGGGCGCGAACTGGCGAACGGCTCCAAGCCGTCGTCGTGCGAGCCGGAATCTTCAAACGGGGTGAAGTGGTCGGGAATGCTTTGGTAGCGCACCAAAGTGTTGACAGCCTGAGAGGGCGTCATCGCAGCGAAACGCGCTACCTCTTGCGGCGTGCCGCCAAAGCCTGCGCGTTCCAGCAAGTGACGCGCTGTGTCAGCGTTCCACTGCGCATCGCTGATGGCGGACAGTGGCTGATGGGCTTGGTCACTGTTGGGGGTCGCGGCCACCGCGTTGAACGGGGCAAGCATTAACATGCAGCTCAAGCTGAATGTCGCAGGAAAAAGGCAGAGCTTGAGGTGGGTATTCATCTTGAAAATCATAACGTTCACACACAGACATTCACTCATGAAAATCGCTAGCAAAACCCTGTTTGTTTTCGCCTGTGTGACAGGCGCCATGT
>CAMDSU010000210.1 GCA_945907335.1 Bordetella parapertussis
TTTACAAAACAATGACCCGCTTTATTTGCCTAACTCTAAAACCTCGCAAAATCAAACGAAAGCTGTGGATGGTGTCGTATGCACCCCCACGAAAACAACTATCTACATTACTACGCCGTGTGCAACCAGTTTTCCACTTCCCGTGCCGGCACCCGCGCGAACTCGCCCATGTTGTTCGTCACCAGTACCAGGCCTTCGCTGCGGGCGTGCGCTGCAATGTGCATGTCGTTCACACCGATAGGCTGGCCGAGTTTTTCTAAGGCTGTGCGAATGGCTCCGTCATGCTGCGCGGCCTTGGGGCCATAGGGCAGAACTTCCAGGCGGCTGCAAAAGTCCTCGATGGCGGATAGGTTTTCGCTCACGCGGCTACTTTTCTCTGCACCGTGCAAGAGTTCGGCAAGGGTGATGGAGGACATTGCCATTCGGCTGGCGTTGGCGTTGAAGGTGGAGAGCACCTCGACGGGGCGCCGCTTCAATACATAGATGATGATGTTGGTGTCTAACAGGTAACGCAGCATCAAAGCGCCTCTCGCTCCGGCTGGTGCTGCGTGGCGCGCTCGGGCAAAAAGTCGTCGCTCACTGTGGGGCCGTCCAAAAAGAAACTGTCCCAGCTTTGGCCGATGGGGGCGATGATGCGCTCCTTGCCTTTGACGCGAATGTCTACCTTTTGGACACCCTCGGGTAGACGCACGTCCAAAGGCAGGCGCACGGCCTGGGTACGGTTATTGACGAAAACGGTGCCTATGGACATGACTAGCTCCTGGAAAATATATAGCAATTGTATATAGCATCTAGAAAGCAGTCCATTTGACGCGGTGTTCCCAGGAAACTGGCGGCCAGCGACAGCCTGTGCAGCCGGTAAAGGCCTCAGATCAAGGGGTGGTGAACACGGTCAATACCCCGGTGTAGCCGTATACCTGTTGGTTGGCGATTTCACCGCCAGCCAGAAAACCCACCAGCGGCACATCCCCCAACGCACGCCGGATGATGTTCAATTCCGCATTCGGTGCGCCGAAATGCGGCCCGCCTCTGGCGGTGCAACTGATGTAAATTGCACCCGCAATTCGGCGTCCTTGGCGTGACACCTCTGGAACTTGGCCTGCAGTCCCCCAAGCCTCGGGCTCCGTTTCTTGCGGCTCCAGCGATTCGCGGATTTCGGTGGCCATGCGCAATAAATCGGCCTTGGCAGATGCGGCATCACGCTTGCAAAACACCAACTGCATGCCTTCGCTGACAGCATGCGCCACAGCCACACCGTGGCGCACCGGGTCCAAGCCAATGATGTGCCTCACCATGGCCGCATCATCCAAACCCCCTGTGGCGCGCAACACCGATTGGTGAGGCAAGGACAAGCCCACCAGTGTTTCGCGCACCTTGTCTACCGCTGAACGCGGGTTGTCGATCGGCACATGCAAGGCCTGCATCAAGGTATAAAGCGCCGGGGCATCGTCCAAAGTCAGCACCACATGCTCTTTGGCCGAAGTGATGTGGTGTATCTCGCCAAACGGCAAACAGCCTTGCGTGACCCGTGTCAGCATGGCCACGCTGGGACTGAACGCCACACCGCTTAAACCGCCGCTGTAAACACCTTGGCCGCGCTTGGGCGCGCTGTCGGTCTGGCTGCGGGCAAACTGCACCACGTCGCCTCTGCTGGACGCCAAACCACCAAACACTGCGCCAGTCTCGGTTCGGTCGGCCAAGTCCACGATCAATTCGCTGAGCTCTGGCGTGTGTGAATCTGCATGAACCAATGCCGTGTGCGCCGCAAAACCTTTCACCATGGCTTGCCCCAGGGGCGCTTCACCACTGAACACACGGAAGGCTGACGCAGGCAAATCGCACAACATCACGCTCAATGCAGGTGTGTCTATGTACTCCGTGCTGTTGCCAAAAATGCCCACGCCAACAGTGCCACTCCATTGCGCAACCGCGGGCAATTCGTCGGCCAAATGGTCGAGCAACTCTTGCGCATAAGCCGCGAAATGGTCGGTGATGTAGACCAACCCCAATGAAGGATGTGCGGCAAATGCGTCTTGCTTCATGCAAGCGCGCAATTGCGCCAGCACCATGTCAGCCGCCATCTGCCAATGCGGGTGCGTGGCATGGCCGTTCGGAAACAGTTTCATCAAGACTTGGCTTTTCCGGGCTTGGAACGCGATTTTGCGGCGGGGCGGGCGTTGCTGGCCGGGGCAGTTTTACGGGGCCGGGCTGCGCGGGGTTTGGTCGCTGAGGTCGGGCTTGCCGAGGCTGGCGTCGCCTTATCAGCGACAAACGTATTTGCATGCTTTTGCATGTCAGCCACGGCCTGTGAGGCAATGGTTTGAAACTGCTGACCGATGGCTCCCCACCATTGCATCGGGTCGACGGTGGGTTGACCGGCCGCAGCTTTTGTCTCGGCAGAAGCCATGCCTGGCTGTGCGGGCTTGCCTGCCATGGCAGCGGTCAGATCGGCCATGCCGACATTCATGCTTTGCAAGGTGGCCAAGGTCATGCGCTGCACTTCCAGCGCCTGAATGGTGGCGCTCAAGGCTTTGGCGTTTTGGTCCAACCAAAATTGCACCGATTTCAAATCTTGAATGCGTTTGTCCAATTCAGCAGGGTCCAAAGTAGGCGTGACCCATTGCGCCCCGGTAGGCATGGCGGCGGCTGGATTGGCCTGGGCAAATTGCTTCAAGAAATCAAAGCCCGGCAAAAAATTGTCGAAATTAAAACCAGAGGGGTTGGACATGGTGTGCCTTGAAAAGGTCAGTGGTTGGCTTTAGCGGACATTGTTGTCTGTAATGAAACCGATTTGTGTGATCCCTGCGCGTTGTGCAGCGGCCATGGCTTGCGCCACGCGCTCGTAACGCACGGCACGGTCGCCCCGGATATGCAAGGGCGACTGCGGTTGTTTGGCGGCGGCTTCGACCAAGCGGGTTTGCAGTTGTGCGTCGTCGATAGCTGTGTCGTTCCAGAAATAACTGCCTTGCGCATCCACGGTCAAGCGGATGGTTTGCGGCTTGGCGTCTTGCGGTTGGTTACTGGCACGCGGCAACTCGATGTTTACAGAATGTTTCATGACCGGAATAGTGATCATAAAAACGATCAACAACACCAACATGACGTCCACCAGCGGCGTCATGTTGATTTC
>CAMDSU010000211.1 GCA_945907335.1 Bordetella parapertussis
ACACGGCGGCGGCGGCCATCATGAGCCAATGCATAGCAGAGACAGCTTGCCATGGCGTGGCGATGCTCCAAATGCCGGCCATCACTGTGGCTGCCAAGGCTGTTCCTAAGGTGATCACCATGGACGGAATGTGCGGTGCGATGAAACGCACACTCAAATCACGCAAGGCATGTAAAAAAGTACCGGCCAGAGCCATCCAAGCCCATGCGTTGAAGCCATCAGCTTGCGGTTGCACGACCAGCAAAACGCCGATGAACCCCAAACCGATGATGAGCCAATTGCGACCGCTGACATGCACACCCAACATCAAGCCTGATAACAGCGCGATCAGCAACGGCGTGGACATGTTGATCGCGGTTACATTGCCAATCGGCATATGAAACAACGCACTCAAATACACCAGACTGGCTATGCCGTCCAGCGCCGAGCGCAACAACACCCATTTGTTGCCCAGGTGCGATAAACCCGCACGACTGAAATGGCTGCGGTCGGTCGCATAGGCGAGCAAAAACAAGCCCAGCACGGCCATCAGGCCGCGTAAAAAAATCAATTGGGAGGTGGGGAGCGTGTCACTGACAAACTTGACCAGCGTGTCGTTCAAGACGAAGCACACCATGCCCGCCGACATGGCGATCACGCCATGTCGGTTGTGCATAGCGGTCACAGGGTATCGATAAAACTGCGCAGTTTGTCAGAGCGACTGGGGTGCTTGAGCTTTCGCAAAGCCTTGGCTTCGATTTGACGGATTCGCTCGCGCGTGACATCAAATTGTTTGCCGACCTCTTCCAAGGTGTGGTCGTTGTCCATCTCGATGCCGAAACGCATACGCAAGACCTTGGCCTCGCGTGGTGTCAGGCCGTCCAAGATTTCCTTGACCACATCGCGCAAACCGGCTTGCATAGCCGCTTCGATAGGCGCGGTGTTTGCGCCGTCTTCGATGAAGTCGCCCAAATGTGAATCGTCGTCATCGCCAATCGGTGTTTCCATCGAAATAGGCTCTTTGGCGATCTTCATGATCTTGCGGATTTTGTCTTCCGGCATTTCCATTTTTTCCGCCAGCACAGAGGCATCAGGCTCGAAGCCGAACTCTTGCAAGTGTTGGCGGCTGATGCGATTCATCTTGTTGATGGTCTCGATCATGTGCACCGGAATACGGATGGTGCGGGCTTGGTCAGCGATGGAGCGCGTGATGGCTTGGCGAATCCACCAAGTGGCATACGTGGAGAACTTGTAGCCGCGACGGTATTCAAATTTATCGACCGCTTTCATCAAGCCGATGTTGCCTTCCTGGATCAAGTCCAGGAATTGCAAGCCACGGTTGGTGTATTTTTTGGCGATAGAGATGACCAAGCGCAAATTGGCCTCGATCATTTCTTTTTTGGCGTTGCGTGAAGCGCGCTCGCCTTCGTTCATGCGCTTGTTGATGTCCTTTAGTTCAGCCAAGGGCACAACCACGCGGTTTTGAATGTCGGTCAGTTTGGTTTGCAATTCCTGAATCGCAGGAATATTGCGGGTCATGGTGACAGACCAGTTTTTACCTGCGGCTGATTGCTTTTCCACCCATTTCAAGTTCAGCAAATTGGCGGGAAATTCTTTGATGAACATTTCTTGTGGCATGCCGCAACGGTCCACGATGATGCGTCGCAGTTCACGTTCTTTCTTGCGCACATCGTCGACTTGGGAGCGCACCAAATCGCACAGCTTTTCGATGGTGCGTGCGGTGAAGCGCACGGTCATCATTTCTTCGCTGATGGACTTTTGAATCTTCATGTAGGCCGGTGTGCCGTAGCCTTCTTTGTCGAAACTCTTGCGCAATTTGTCGAACAACACCTGAATGCGGTCAAGGCGTGTCAGCGCTTCACTCTTGAGTTCTTCCAGCTTTTTGGTGAGCGCTTTGGAACCGCCTTTGCCGTCGTCATCGTCCGAATCGTCGAATTCGTCGAAGTCTTCTTCGGCCACATAGTCATCGGCTTCGTTGGCGTTGGTGAAGCCGTCAACAATGGTGGAGATGACGACTTTGTCATCGCGGATATCACCGGCCATGCGCAAAATTTCTGCCACCGTGGCGGGGGACGCGCTGATGGCTTCCATCATGGCCATCAGGCCGCCTTCGATGCGCTTGGCGATTTCAATTTCGCCCTCGCGTGTCAGCAATTCCACTGTGCCCATTTCACGCATGTACATGCGAACTGGGTCGGTGGTGCGACCGAACTCGCTGTCCACGGTGGACAAGGCGGCTTCGGCTTCTTCTTCGGCTTCTTCTTCACTGGCCACGGTGGGGCCGGTGTTGTTGATGATCAGCATCTCGGCGTCTGGCGTTTGCTCGAACACCGCCACACCCATGTCGTTCAACATGGTGATCACCACTTCCAATGTTTCAGCATCAACCAATTTGTCGGGCAAGTGGTCGGAGATTTCGCCGTGCGTTAAATAGCCACGTGTTTTGCCCAGCTTGATCAGGGTTTTGAGGCGCGAGCGGCGCTTGGCCAAGTCTTCTTCGGAGAGCACAGCTTCGTCTAAGCCGAACTCTTTCATCAAGGCGCGTTCTTTGGCCTTGCTGATTTTCATGCGAAGGGGTTTGACTTTTTCTCCACCGGCTGCGGGTTCTTCGGCGAACTCGGCTTCGAGGTCGACGATGTCATCATCTTCTAAAACTTTTTTTGCAGTGGCTTTACCTTTGGCGGCTGGTTTGGCAGCGGCTTTGGGTGGCTTGGCGCGCTCTGCAGAGGTCTTGGCCGTTGGTTTACTGACGGCTTTTGCGGCAGGCTTGGCGGCTGCTTTGGCAGGTGTTTTTGCAACAGGCTTAGCTGGGGCTTTGGCTACAGGCTTTGCGGGTGTTTTTGCGACAGGCTTTGCGGGTGTTTTTGCTACAGGCTTTGCGGGTGTTTTGGTGGCAGGTTTGGTTATTGCTTTGGGCGCAGGTTTGGCAGAGGCTTTGGTCACGGTTTTGGTCACTGGTTTGGCTGCAGCTTTGGCAGCGGGTTTGGAAACAGCTTTGGCGGGTTTCTTGGAAGGCATGTCAATCCTTATTCAAAAAAATATCACACGCCCGTTGAGCCGAGCGTCATGCTTATCGAGGAGGGCAAACAAGCGGTGAGGGCG
>CAMDSU010000212.1 GCA_945907335.1 Bordetella parapertussis
AAGACAAGGCGTTCAAAGCCTTGGCGCGGTTCAGTGTGATCAAACCGATGTGGCCACTGACCTGCGCTAACACATCACCGTCATGCAATTCAAAATGTGTTTTATGCATTGCGTTGCCTCCAACTTGCGTATTCATTGCCAGCCAAGGCCAGCAGCACCAGACTGCCGCCCATCAACACCGCTTGTGCCGGTGCTTCACCCACACCCAACCAAGCCCAGCTGATGCCGAACAACACCTCCAGCAATGCCAGCAAGGCCACTTCATGCGGCTTTAACACCTGCGAACTCCACACGGCCAAGGTGCAAGGCAATGCCAATTGAAACACGCCAAGCAAGGCCAGCCACTGCATATCTTGCACACTGGCCTGAAAAGGCATGGCCATGGGCGCGGTGAACAAACACGACAGCACAGCGCCAATCAAAATCGCGGGCAACATATTGGTTTGCGCCAGGTCCGGTTGGCGAGTTTTCATGAGGTTCCATTGCACCGAACCGGCCAAAGGCACACACGCTGCCACCAGCATGCCTTTGAGGTGTTGCCCGCCGTCCAACTGTATTTGCGAAACAAACATATAGCCGATTCCAACCGCTGCCAACGTAATCGCGCCCCAGGTTTGGCGTGACAAAGACACGCCACCAAGTACCCGGTGCAGCAAAGCGGTGAGCAATGGCCCAAGCGACAAAGTGATCAGCACATTGGCCACGGTGGTCATGCTCATGGCCAACATGAAAGCGGTGAACATGACCGACCAGCACAACCCGGACAGCCACAGCGTGCGAGATTGAAATTGAGAAATACGCCACACCGTGCCGCGCGTGGCCAATGTGAGGCCAAGAGCCAAGCTCAGCGCCGTGAAAAAGCTGCGCCAGAACGTGACTTCAAACCCTTGCGCTTGGGTGATTTGCCGCGACACAATGCCCGCGATAGACCACATCAAGGTGGCCAGCACCATCAGGCCCAAGGCTTGTGCGTGACTCAGCCTGATGTTCATGGCGAAGCGGCTCAGCCTTCGCGACTGGCGCGTTTACGCTCGTGCTCTTTCAAGTGGCGCTGGCGCAAGCGCACGCTCTTGGGTGTGATCTCGACCAACTCATCATCTTCGATGAACTGCACACCGTATTCCAAAGTGAGTTGAATGGGTGGTGTGATTTTGATCGCGTCTTCTTTGCCGGAGACACGGAAGTTGGTCAGCTGTTTGGTGCGCGTGGCGTTCACCACCAGGTCGTTGTCGCGGCTGTGAATACCAACGATCATGCCTTCATACACCGGGTCGTTGGGTTTGACGAACATGCGGCCGCGGTCATCCAGCTTGCCCAGTGCGTAAGTGAAGATTTCTCCATCGTCCATGGAAATCAGTACGCCGTTTTTGCGGCCGCCAATCTCGCCTTTGTGCGCTTCGTATTTGTCAAAGATGTTGGAGATCAGGCCTGAACCACGGGTCAAGTTCAAAAACTCGGTGGTGAAACCGATCAGACCACGCGCTGGGATGCGGTATTCCAAGCGCACACGACCGCGTCCATCGGATTCCATGTTGACCAAGTCGCCTTTGCGCTCACCCAAAGCTTGCATGACGCCGCCTTGGTGTTGTTCTTCAATATCAGCGGTCACCAACTCGATAGGTTCGCAACGCTCGCCGTTGATCTCGCGATACACCACGCGCGGTTTGGACACGGCCAGTTCGTAGCCTTCGCGGCGCATGTTTTCCAACAAAATGGTCAAGTGCAATTCACCGCGGCCGGAGACTTCAAAAATGCCGTCTTCGTCGGTTTCTTTCACTTTCAAAGCCACGTTGGCTTGCAACTCTTTTTGCAGACGGTCCCAGATTTGGCGGCTGGTCACGTACTTGCCTTCGCGGCCTGCCAGCGGAGAGGTGTTGACGCAAAAGTTCATGGTCAACGTGGGTTCGTCCACTTTCAACATGGGCAGCGGTTTGGGGTTCAGCGGGTCGGTAATGGTGACACCAATGCCAATTTCATTGATGCCGTTGATCAACACGATGTCGCCGGGACCGGCTTCGGTGGCTTGTATGCGGTCCAGACCTTGGAACTTCAGCACCTGGTTGACGCGACCTTTGACGGCTGCACCCTCCTCGCCGGCCATCACCACCACGTCCATGCCAGGCTTGATGGTGCCGGCGCTGATACGGCCCACACCGATGCGACCCACAAACGTGGAAAAGTCGAGTGCAGAAATTTGCAACTGCAAAGGCGCGGTAGGGTCGCCTTGCTGCGGCGGCACATGTTTCAACACTGTTTCAAAAAGCGCTGACATGTCCGGGCCCCATTGCTCGCCCTGCTCGCCTTCAACCAGTGAAGACCAGCCGTTGATGCCGGATGCATAGACCACGGGGAAGTCAAGTTGTTCGTCATTCGCGCCGAGTTTGTCAAACAGCTCGAACGCTTGGTTGATCACGACGCTTGGGCGTGAACCGGGCTTGTCCACTTTGTTCACCACGACGATGGGCTTTAAGCCCAAGGCCAATGCTTTTTTGGTGACGAAGCGGGTTTGGGGCATCGGGCCTTCTTGCGCATCGATCAGCAACACCACGCCGTCAACCATAGACAAAGCGCGTTCGACTTCGCCGCCAAAGTCCGCGTGTCCCGGTGTGTCGACGATGTTGATGTGTGTGCCACTCCAGCTGACCGCGCAGTTTTTCGCCAGGATGGTGATGCCACGCTCGCGCTCAATTGCGTTGTTGTCCATCACGGTATCGACCACTTTCTCATGGTCGGCAAAGGTGCCGGACTGGCGCAGCAACTGGTCAACCATGGTGGTTTTACCGTGGTCAACGTGGGCAATGATGGCGATGTTTCTAATTTGTAAAGTCATGCAGCACTCTCGAGTAAGGATTGGATTTCTTGGGGATTGAGTAAACGTTCGGGTATGAGTTCGCCGGCACGCACGTGTGCGGTGCCTAGCAATGAATGTGGGTCGCTGCCATACACAGCCACTTGCGCGTGGTCGGGCCAATCGCCACGGCGGCGTAAACCGCTTAAGAAGCGGCCTGCATCTTCGCTTTGCAATGTGATGGCTTGATGACTGTCCAGCAAGGCGTCCACCGGCAGCAAAGCCGCGTGGCGTTTGTCCTCAGGCC
>CAMDSU010000213.1 GCA_945907335.1 Bordetella parapertussis
GCAGTAACAACAAACCGGCGGTGGCCAAGTCCAGCGCGGGTTTGTTGGGGGAGGACGGGTTTTCTGCCATGTGGGCGACTCTAACCCAGTTGCGTGGACAATCACTCGACTGGGCCGGTAGACAGGCCTTCGAGATCACAACCCACACAACAGGAGTCAGGCATGAGCAAAGCCATTCAATTCAAACAACCCGGCGGACCCGAAGTATTGCAACTCGTCGATGTCACGGTCGGCCAACCCGGTCCCGGCGAAGTACGCATCGCACACAAAGCCGTCGGTTTGAACTACATCGATGTCTACCACCGCACCGGTTTGTACCCCTTGCCTATGCCGCATGGTCTGGGCATGGAAGGCGCAGGTATCGTTGAAGCAGTAGGCGATGGCGTCACCCATTTGAAAGCAGGCGACCGCGCGGCATATGCCAGCGCACCGCCCGGAAGCTACTGCGAGGCGCGTGTCATGCCGGCCAAAAACGTGTGCAAATTGCCTGACAACATTTCGTTTGAAACCGCCGCTGGCATGATGCTCAAAGGCATGACCGTGCAATATTTGCTCAAGCGGACTTTGCCGCAAGCCGGTTTGCACACAGGCGATTTGATTTTGTTCCACGCCGCCGCCGGTGGTGTCGGTTTGATCGCTTGCCAGTGGGCCAAAGCGCTGGGTTTGCAACTCATAGGGACGGCCGGCAGCGACGAAAAATGTGCGCTGGCCAAAGCCAATGGCGCAGCCCATGTGATCAACTACAACAAAGAAGACTTTGAAGCCCGCGTCAAAGACATCACCCACGGCAAAGGTGTGAAAGTGGTGTACGACTCGGTCGGCAAAGACACTTGGGACAAATCGCTCAACTGTTTGTCACCGTTTGGTTTGATGGCGAGCTTCGGCAATGCCTCCGGTCCGGTGGAACCGTTTGCCCCCGGCAGCTTGGGCGCGAAAGGTTCAATTTACGTGACCCGCCAAACCTTGTTCACCCACATCGCCACACGCGAAACCAACCAGCAAATGGCAGAAGATTTGTTTGACGTGGTCGGCAGCGGCAAGGTGAAGATTCATATCGAACAGCGCTACCCTTTGGCTGAAGCTGCGCAGGCGCACCGCGATCTGGAAGCACGCAAAACCACCGGCAGCACATTGCTGACTGTGTAAGTTGTCAGTTCGGTTGCCCATTCAATAGCCGCCGGTGCAAACTGGCGGCTTTTGCATATCCGTTCAACAGGCTCACTTGTGAATAACAATTCCGTGATATCCCTAGACGCATCATTGCGCCCGCATCTGCTGGCCTGGGTGCTGCTGGCATTGCTGATCAATGCCATTCCTTTGTTCACGCCCATACTGAACGAAGGCGACTCGGTGTTGTACGCCGCCTTGTCGCAACACATGGTGTCGACTGGCAACTGGAATGATTTGATCTTGGATGGCCGCGACTGGTTGGACAAACCGCATTTCCCGTTCTGGCTGGGTGCCGTGTCTTTCCAGTTGCTGGGTGTCAGCGTGTTTGCCTACATGCTGCCGGGCTTTTTGTTTCATGTGCTGGGTGGCTATTACACCTACCGCTTGGCGCGCTTGTTCCATGGCCGAGATACCGCGTTGGTTGCTTTGCTGGTGTATGTGTCTGCCTACCATTTGATGTACACCACCACCGCTTTAAAAGCCGAGGCCTTTTTAACCGGCAGCATCATGGCCGCGTGTTATTACTGGCTGCGGTTGGATTCGCAATTCCGTTGGAAATATGTGCTGCTCGGTGCCATGTTCAGCGGCATATCAGTGATGACCAAAGGCGTGTTCACCTTGATCACCATCAGCAGCGGCTTGGTTTGTATGTGGGCCTACCAAGGGCGCTGGCGCGAGTTGTTCCGTTTGAAATGGATGGCAGCGTTGCTGTTGACGGCGGTGTGTGTCACGCCGGAAGTACTGGCCTTGTACCGACAGTTTGATATGCACCCGGAAAAAATGGTGTTCAACCAAACCGGAGTCTCAGGCATTCGTTTTTTTCTGTGGGACAGCCAGTTTGGGCGATTCTTCAACACCGGGCCGATCACCAACCAAGCGGGCAACAAACTGTTTTTTGTGGCGGTTTTCTTGTGGGCTTTTTTGCCTTGGGTGGCAGCGTTTGGCGGGTCTTGTTGGCAAGCCGGGCGACGTTGGTCCGAATGGCAGGCCACACAACGCGCACAGTGGGTTTATTTGGCAGCCAGTTTTGGGGTGAGTTTTGTGATGTTCAGCCTCACCAGTTTTCAGTTGGACTATTACACCGTGATCGTGTATCCGTTTGCCGCACTGATGTGCGCGCCATGGTTGGTGTTGGCCTGTCAGCAAACCTCAAATCGGGGTGTGCGTTGGTTGCAAGCAGGCATGGGCCTATTCACCGTGGTGTTGGCGGTGTGGGTGGCGTGGCAAGTCGGCCATGCGCACACCTTGTGGGGTTTGGCTGCAGCCGCGCTGTGCTGGTTGGCCTATGCCGTGTGGCAAAGGCAACAGCAACATGGGCTCATGGTGTTGGTGCATCCGGTCGCGGCGGTGTTGGCGCTGTATGCGGTGCTTGAAGCCATGACGTTGGTGGCGCACACACGCTACAGCATTCCCTACAACGTGCTGCCTTGGTTGGCCAGCCAGCCGCATTGGCCGGTGATGGTGTATCGCTTGGATCCGCCGGTGGCTTACGAGCTGGGTCTATACCGCCAAAGCGCTGCGAGTGTGCGCGTCAACCATGTCAATGAACTGCCGCAAAACAGCGCCTATTTTTTGATAGCCAAAACCAGCGATCTGACGGATTTGCGTGAACTTGATGTACGTGCCCAGCCCTTGGTTCAAGGCCAATGGGTTGATCACAAAACTGGCACCCTGCCCAGACAAATTGCCTTGGCCGCTGGACGCGCGCCTTTGGAGAGTTTCAGCGTTTACAAAGTGACGCCGCGTTAAAGCAGATTCAAGCTTTGCTTTTTCTCACCCGAATCAATTCGTCTGCAATCAGGCAAACCACGCCAAGGCTGATCGCGCTATCGGCCACATTGAAGGCGGGGAAATGCCCTTGGTAAAACACCGGCGACAACCAAGCCCAGTGGAAATCTAAAAAATCAACCACATGGCCCCA
>CAMDSU010000214.1 GCA_945907335.1 Bordetella parapertussis
AGTTTGCAAGCTGCGTTGGACGCATACGAGAGTGCGGCCTACCAAGAAGCCATGCATGAACTAGGCGACAACGCCGTGGTGCGCGATATTCGCATCATCGAAGGGGCGTAAGCCATGACGCAACTGAGTCAACGTGCTTTGGGCCTAGGTACAGAAAACGCATTTGTGGTGCTGGCCGAGGTGAACAAGCTGATCCGTGAAGGCCGTGACATCATTTCTTTTTGCATTGGCCAGCCCGATTTCCCGACACCGAAAAACATTCAGCAAGCTGGCATCACGGCCATCACAGGTGGCAAACACGGTTACACGCCTTCGGCCGGTATTCCTGAATTGCGACAGGCCGCTGCCGATTACTTTGCCCGTACGCGCGGCATCAAGGTGGATGCCGATGACGTCGTGGTCGGCGCCGGTGCGAAGCCGTTCATTGGCTACACCATCCAGTCGGTGACCGATTTTGGTGCGGGCGATGAAGTCATTTATCCGGTGCCGGGTTTTCCGATTTACGATTCACAAATCAAGGCCAACGGCGCGGTCGGTGTGCCGATTTATTTGCGCGAAGACCGCAACTTCAGCTTTGACCCGCAAGAGTTGGCCGACAAAATCACACCGCGCACCAAGCTGTTGATTTTGAATTCACCGCAAAACCCGACCGGCGGTATTCTCAGCAAAGCCGACTTGCAAGCCATTGCCGACATACTGCGCAAGCACCCGCAAATCTGGGTGTTCGCTGACGAGATTTACGGTCAGTTGGTGTATGACGGTGAGTTCCATTCCATCGCTGCCTTGCCGGGCATGCAAGAGCGCACCATTTTGTCCGACGGTTGCTCCAAAACCTGGGCTATGACCGGCTGGCGCTTAGGCTTTTGTGCCAACAAAAAGCTGGCGCCATATTTCACCAACTGGATCACCAACACCGAGTCCTGTGCGTCGCACATCACGCAGTGGGCGGGTGTCGAAGCCTTGAACGGGCCGCAGGACGACGCCAACCACATGCGCGAGGTGTTCTTGAGCCGCCGTGACCTGATCGTCGGTTTACTCAACCAACTTCCCGGCGTGACTTGCAAAACCCCGGGCGGCGCGTTTTACGCCTGGCCGAACGTGACCGAGGCGTGTCGTCTCACCGGTTGCGCGGATTCGGAAGAGTTTCGCAAGCGCTTGTTGTTAGAAGCAGGCGTGGCGGTGTTGGCCGATATCCATTTCGGGCCACGCGTGGCGGGGGACGGCCAACATATTCGCTTCAGTTATGCCGCTTCGGACGAAGCCATCAAAGCCGGTTTGAAGCGCATGGCGGACTTCATCCACAAGAACAGCAAATAATTTCTTTCAAACGCTGAACACCGGCAGCGTTTCAAATTTGCCGTTCAACAAAGCCGTGCTGTCTGCGCCCATCCATTGCTGCGCCACCGTGGCATACACGCGGCGGAAGTCGACGGTGGGGTTGACGTTGCCTTCCACGTTCAATCGGGTGAAGTCGGGCGCTTGGCCGTAATGCCCGCCTTTGACCGGCTGGCCGATCAAATACACATGGTTGGCGGTGCCGTGGTCTGTGCCCAAGCTGGTGTTCTCGGCAGGGCGGCGGCCAAACTCGGAATACACCATCAGCGTCACGTCTTTGTCGCGGCCGATGCGCTTCATGTCTTGCATAAAACCGGCGATGCCGTCTGACACATAGGTCAGCAGCCGCTGGTGCAGCTCGCCTTGGTGCACATGCGTGTCAAACGCGTTGTGCCGGTAAGCCGTGTGGTAGATGCGGCTGGGCAAACGCGCGTGAATCATGGCCGCCACTTTGGGCAGGTCCATGGACAAAATGCCGTAGTCGATCGGCGTTTTGTAATTGCTCCAAGCCTGCCGCACTTGCACCGATGCCTGGCGTGCGCTTTGCGCCACGTCTTCTAAAAACTGATGCGCCGCATTGGCGCTGTGCGCGTTGTCGCCCGTGCCTTTGTCCAACAGCGTGCGGCTCTGGTACAGGCCTTTGCGGCCGAAGCGCTCGGGGTCGTCAAACACCACCGGCACATGTCGCGCAGCGCGTACCGCCAGCGATTGGCGCTCATCGATGTTGATCAAAAAATTCGGTGTCAGTTGCGGGTCGATGGCGTCCGCCAATCTGCCCAGCCAGCCATAGGGCTCACCGGTGTTGGGTGCGCCGGTGTGCCAGTAGGCGGCAGAGGTGAAATGCGAGTAAGACGGGTTGTCGTAGCCGCAACCGTGCACCACCGCCATTTGGCCGTTTTTGTACAGCCGCTCAAAACCCGCCATGCCGGGGTTGAAGCCGTGCATATCGTCGATCTTGCGCAGCCTGTTGGCGCGGATGCCTAGGTTGGGGCGCAACTTGTAATAGTTGTCATCGCCAAAAGGCACGAGGGTGTTGAAACCGTCGTTGGCCCCGGTCAGCTCCACCACCACCAGAATGCGCTTGTCGTCAGCGGGTGGGGTTTGGGCGCTCAAGGGCAGGGCGGTGCTCAGGCTCATGGCGCTCAAGGCTTGCAGCAGTTCGCGGCGTGACAGTTGTGTGTGGTTCATGGCTTATCCCAGTTGGTAGGCAGGCAGCGACAACATGACATGCAGCAAGTTGCGCAATGCGTCTTCCATGTAACTGTCGGCCAGGTTCAAGTCGGTAGTGCCCAGGTCGTCGCTGAGCAATGCGCTGAGTTGTTGCTTCACGGCGTCTGACACCGGGGCAGAGAAAAACCGCGACACCAAATGGTCCACCGCACAGGCTGTGGTTTTGCAATTCGCTTGGCGCATCAACTGCGACAGATTGAGTTGCGCGGTGTCGCGCGGTATGGGTTTGACTTTTTCAATCGCCTTGCGCCAGGCGTGGTAGCTGGCCAAACGGGTATTGAAGTCTTCGTTGCGGTCGGGTTGCATGGACATGGACATGTCGCCCATGGTTTTGCCCTCGGGCTGGGTGGCGGTGGTCACGTCCATGCCTTGGGCCAGTTTGTCAGCCACCGGCACAATTTGGTACAGCCCGTTGGGTGTGCGGTCGGGTGCCACAAAATCGATGGGTGGGT